>NZ_JAUMSQ010000517.1:0-1695 GCF_030519285.1 Mycolicibacterium arseniciresistens | reverse complement strand
GGGCACCGCGGGTGCGCGTCCGAACCGCCGCCGAACCGCCGCAAGCGCCGCGGTCGCCTCGGGCACCCGCGCGCCGATCAGCACCCCGGCGATGATCGGCACCATCAGCAGTCCGATGACCGCCAGCCGCACCAGCGAACCGCCTGCGCCGAAGCGTTCCGTCAGCGACTCGAGCCCGAGCAGCTGGTCGGCGACGTGCGCGACCAGCCCGGCGAGCAGTGACGCGGCGACCGTCACCAGGATCGTGCGCACCACCTGCGTGTCGAAGAGCCGTCCGCCAGGCGGACGCAGATGGGAGCGCAGCAGCAGATAGCCGACCACGGCGCCGGCGATGAAGCCCAGTCCATTTGCCAGGCCCAGGTAACCGGCCACCAGTTGGGGGTCGTCGGTCAGGTGCGGCGCGGCCAGTGATCCGGCGATCTTGACCGCGGTGATGAACACGATGACGGCGATCGGCGTCCACGGCCGTTCGCGGGCGTAGAACACCCGGAGCTGGAGCAGCACCAGTGCGTACGGGACCAGGGTGAACGCCGAGAGGGTGATCGCCATGCCGAGGTAGCCGGCGGCCTCGGGGGTGAAGTTGCCGTAGGCGAACAGCGCGCTGCCGATCGCAGGCCCGCCGACGGTCATCACCGCCACGATCGGGATCAGGGTCACCATGGTCAACCGGGTGGCCAGCGACAGGTCGGCCCGCACGGCGGGGAGGTTGTCGGCGGCGGCGTTGCGGCTCAGCCGCGGCATCACCACGGTCAGCACCGTCACGCCGATCACGCCGAAGGGCAGCATCAGGACGATCCAGGTGTAGTTGTAGATCGCGGGCCCGGATGCCGCCGCGGTGCTGGCGATCTGATTGCCCACGATCAGGCCGAGCTGGCTGATCAGCACGTAGCAGACCATCGCGGCGGCCATCGCGCCGAACCTCTTGAGCCGGTCGTCGAGCCCCCACAGCGGGCGCAGGCTGATGCGTTCCTTGCGGATGGCCACCAGCAGCACCACGGTCTGCGCGACCACACCGAGGGTGGTGCCGATGCCCAGCACCAGCAGTTTGGCGTTGCCCATCTCCACTGGGTCGAGCGACAGTTCACCGGGCACCAGCATGTAGACGCCGAGCGTGAGGATCGCGATCACGTTGTTGATCACCGGTGCCCACGCAGGCGGGCCGAACACGTTGCGGGTGTTGAGGATCGCGGTGAACACCGACGACAGCCCGTAGAACAGCACCTGGGGCAGCAGCAGGAACGCGAAGGCGACCGTCAGCGGGCTGTTGACCTGCGGGTCGTCGCCCAGCATCAGGCGCACCAGCAGGGGAGCGGTGGCCACCGAAAGCACGGTGGTGACCAGCAGGAGGGCGGTGGCCAGCGTGAACAGCCGCCGCACGAACGCGGTGCCGCCGTCGGCGTCGTCGCGCTCGGCCCGGGCCAGCACCGGGATGAAGATCGCGGTGAACGTGGCCTCCAGCACCAGGGCCGCGATGAGGTTGGGCAGCTGGTTGGCCACCGAGAAGGAACTCAGCAGCGCGTCGCCGAGCAGGTAGGCCAGCAGCGCCATCCGCAGGAATCCGGTGATGCGGCTGATCAGCGTCGCCAGTGCCATGCCCCACGACCGCGAGACCACGGCGGCGTCGGAGAGTTCGGGGCGGCCCGCCCGCCGCCGCGGGGCGGGTCCGCGGGGGATGCGCTGGCGCGGTGGTGGAGG
>NZ_JAUMSQ010000516.1:0-1720 GCF_030519285.1 Mycolicibacterium arseniciresistens | reverse complement strand
CCGGTGGCCGACGCCGCGCTGGCCGCCGCCGACGCCGCGGGGCTGGTTCCGCTGCAGTGGGCGCTGGCCTGTCTGCTCGCCGATATCGGAAGTGCGACCCTCACCGCGGAGCGCGTCGCCGCCGTTCGGGACCGTAGCGCCGATATCGTGCAGCACAGGGGCGGCGTGTGGTCTGATCGCTGACCCCGGGCCGCTTCGGCACGGTCGTTATTGTTTACCTCAGCCACACCACCGAGAGTGTCGGCGTTCGTAACGCTGGAGAAGCCGCCCACGATGACAAATTCGAGAGAACGTCTCGATGCTGTCGTTGCTGAGGCAGTGGCCGGCGATCGGGACGCGCTACGGGAGGTGCTGGAGACCATCCGGCCCATCATCGTCCGGTACTGCCGGGCAAGGATCGGGGCGGGCGAACGAAGTGGTCTCTCAGCAGATGACATCGCTCAGGAGGTGTGCTTGGCCGCCATCACGGCGCTGCCGCGCTACAAGGATCAGGGACGTCCGTTCCTGGCCTTTGTGTACGGTATCGCTGCTCACAAGGTTGCTGACGCGCATCGTGCCGCCGCCCGCAACCGCTCCGAACCCACCGACGTCGTGCCCGAGCGGTTCTCGACCGACGCCGGACCGGAGCAGATGGCGATGGACGCCGAGGCGTCCGCCCGGATGAACCGCTTGCTGGCCACGCTGCCGGAGAAGCAGCGCGAGATCCTGATCCTGCGCGTCGTCGTGGGGATGAGCGCCGAGGAGACCGCCGAAACGGTCGGCAGCACCGCGGGCGCCGTGCGGGTCGCGCAGCACCGCGCCCTGGCCCGGCTCAAGCAGGAGATCATGGCGACGGGGCACGACCATGCCTGACTTCGGCCGGTGGACCAACAACGGTGGTGACTCCTCGCTCAACGAGGTGAACCGCACCGACCGCTTCCTCGACGCGCTCGCAGGCGAGCAGCCCGTGTACTCCACCGATGCGGGCGAGGCCGAACTGGCTTACGTGTTGGCCGGCTGGCGCGACGAGGTCCGGCAGGCGCCGGTGACCTCGGTGGTGACCACCCGGGACGCGGTCATGGCGCTGGACCGGTCGGCGTCGTCGCGGCAACGCAGGCGCGCCTCGATGGCCGTGCTGGGCTCGGTGGCCGCCGCCGTCCTCGCCGTCGGTGGCTTCGGCGCCGTGATCGCCGGAGCCGGGCCCGATGACCCGCTCTACGGGCTGCGCACCGCGCTGTTCGGCGAACAGCAGCAGACCCGCGACGACCAGGTGGTGCTGGCGGCGCAGTCGCAGCTCGCCGAGGTGCAGCAGCTCATCGACCAGGGCGACTGGACGGCTGCCCAGACCAAGTTGCAGACGATGACCACGACCGTCGCCGCGGTGGACGACTCCACCCGCCAGGAAGAGCTCGTCGAGCAGTGGCAGCAGCTGTCGGTGAAGGTGGACACCCGGGACGTCAACGCGACCGTGCCCCCCGACGCGCCGCCGGTCGTGCTGCCCGAGGTCCCGACCGACCTGCCGCTTCCGGTGATCCTCGATCCGGACGCCGCGACCTCGCCGCCGCCGACCACGAGCGCCGGGGAGACCCCGGGTTCGACGTCGCCGACCACCACGTCGCCGACCACCCCGTCGCCGTCGGACGGCACCCCGTCACCGACGCCGTCACCGTCGACACCGCTGCCGAGTCCGACCCCGTCGCCACAGTTGCCGCTGCCGACGCCGTCGCCGCAACCGAGCCCC
>NZ_JAUMSQ010000515.1:0-1730 GCF_030519285.1 Mycolicibacterium arseniciresistens | reverse complement strand
CGTTTCGAGCGGGTGTTGTGGGCGATGTGTGGTGATCCGGGTCGGCGGTTGTCGTCGGTGGATGTGCTTGATGCCGGTGAGCGTGGGCAGTTGGATGTGTGGGGCAATCGTGGGGTGCTCGGTGCGGCTGAGGTGCCGGTGTCGATTGTGGAGTTGTTCGATGCTCAGGTGGTGCGGGCGCCGGAGGCGGTGGCGCTGACGTTTGGTGATCGTGTGTGGACCTATGGGGATTTGGACAGGTCTGCGAATCGGTTGGCGCATGTGTTGGTGTCTCGTGGGGCGCGTGCGGGTGAGTGTGTGGCTGTGGTGATGCCGCGTTCGGGTGAGGCGATCGTGGCTATTTTGGCTGTGCTCAAGAGTGGTGCGGCGTATTTGCCGATTGATCCGGCGGTGCCGTCGGCGCGGGTGGAGTTCGTGGTCGGTGATGCTGCTCCGGTGGTGGCGGTCAGTACTGCGGAGTTGGCTGGTGGGTTGGCCGGTCTTGGTGTTGTGGTGGTGGCTGTTGATGATCCGGCGGTGGCTGCTGCGCCGGATACTGCGCCGGTGGCGGGTCCGGCGGCTGATGATGTGGCGCACATCATCTACACCTCGGGGACGACGGGTCGGCCCAAGGGGGTGGCGGTCAGTCATCGCAATGTGACGCGGTTGTTCGAGTCGATGGATGTCGGGTTTGAGCTGTCCGCGGAGCAGGTGTGGACCCAGTGTGCGTCGTATGCGTTCGACTACACGGTGTGGGAGATCTGGGGTGCGCTGCTCCATGGTGGGCGGTTGGTGGTGGTGCCGGAGTCGGTGTTGCGTTCGCCGGAGGATTTCCAGGCGTTGTTGGTCACCCAGCGGGTCAGTGTGTTGAGTCAGACTCCGTCTGCGGTGGGGGTGTTGTCGCCGGAGGGGTTGGCTGGTACGGCGTTGATGGTGGCGGCGGAGGCCTGCCCGGCTGAGGTGGTGCGGCGGTGGGCTCCGGGTCGGGTGATGATCAATGGTTACGGTCCGACCGAGACCACGGTGTATGCCACGATCAGTGCGCCGTTGCAGGCTGATTCGGATGTGGTGCCGATCGGTTCGCCGGTGCCGGGTGCGGCGTTGTTCGTGCTCGATGGGTGGTTGCGGCCGGTGCCGGCGGGGGTGGTCGGTGAGTTGTATGTGGCCGGTCGTGGGGTGAGTTACGGCTATGTGCGGCGGGCGGGGTTGACGGCGTCGCGGTTTGTGGCGTGCCCGTTCGAGGTGGCCGGTGCGGCGCCGGGGCAGAGGATGTATCGCACCGGGGATTTGGTGCGCTGGGGTGCTGATGGGCAGTTGCAGTATCTGGGTCGTGCTGATGAGCAGGTCAAGATCCGTGGGTATCGGATCGAGTTGGGTGAAATCGGGGCCGCGCTGGCTGCACTGGACGGTGTGGGTCAGTCGGTGGTGGTGGTGCGTGAGGATCGGCCCGGGGACAAGCGGTTGGTGGGCTACATCACCGGTGGTGCTGATCCGGTCGAGGTGCGTGCGGCGTTGGCGCAGCGTCTGCCGGGGTACATGGTGCCCACCGCGGTGGTGGTGCTCGAGGCGTTGCCGTTGACCGTCAACGGCAAGCTGGACAAGCGTGCACTGCCTGAGCCTGAGTACGGCGACAGCGGTGGCTACCGGGCACCTTCTGATGCGGTCGAGGAGGTACTGGCCGGCATCTACAGTCAGGTCCTGGGCCTGCAACGCGTCGGAGTCGACGACTCCTTCTTCGAACTCGGCGGCGA
>NZ_JAUMSQ010000514.1:0-1775 GCF_030519285.1 Mycolicibacterium arseniciresistens | reverse complement strand
CGGTGTCCGGCGCCGCGCCGAAGATGTGATCCATCGGGAAGTCGACGAACGACACCCCCGAGGGCGCGCCGACCGCCGCCCGCAGCGCATCGTCGACCAGACCTGCTGCCGCGCCCGCCGACTGCGCGGTCGCCGCGAATCGGCACAGCGGCGCGACGAAGGGCACGTGGTCGATCTCCTGCAGCGAACCCTGGCCCCAGCGCATCGCCGGTGCCCGGCCGCCGAGGATCACCAGTGGCGACTGGTTCTGCTGCGCGGCGGCCATCGCGCTCATCCCGTTGGTGATTCCCGGACCGGCCGTCAGCGCAGCGACGCCCGGCACCCGCGTCACCTTCGACCAGCCCTCGGCGGCGAACGCCGCGGTCTGCTCGTGCCGGGTGTCGATCAGCCGGATCCCTTCGGCCCGACAGCCGTCGTAGATCGGGAAGATGTGTCCGCCCGACAGCGTGAACATCGTGTCGATGCCGCTGGCGCGCAACCGCCGTGCGATCAGATGCCCGGCGTTCACGCTCTGTTCGGCAGGAGCCTCATTGCTCATGGCCGCAGCATATCGGCGGCATACGCTTTGGCTGTGCACACCGCGAATGACACCGAGGTATTGATCGCAGGCGCCGGACCGGTCGGGTTGACCGCCGCCGTCGAACTCGCCCGCCGCGGCGTGGCCTGCCGCATCGTCGACCCACTCCCCGACCCGCCGCAGTACGCGAAAGCCGTTGGTGTGCAGCCTCGAACGCTGGAAGTGTTCGAATCGATGGGCATCCTGCGCCATGTCCTCGACGCCGGCACCGAGATGCGCGGACAGATCGTCTACGTCAACGGCGAGAAGGTGACGCAGCTGGACCTGACGCTTCCGGGCGACATCCCGTTCGCCTTCCTGTGCATTCCGCAGTACGCCACCGAACGCATCCTGCGCGAGGAGGCGAACAGGCGCGGTGTCGAGGTGCAGCGTGGCGTGCGCCTGACCGCCTTCACCCAGGACGCCGACGGCGTGAGCGCCACCCTCGCCGGGCAGGACGGCGAGTCCACTGTCCGCGCCGCCTATCTCGTCGGCGCCGACGGCGCGCACAGCGTGGTGCGCAAGGGGTTGGGACTCACGTTCGAGGGCGCCGCATTCGACGAGCAGTACATGCTCGGCGACGTCGAGGTCGACTGGTCGCAGCCGCCGGGATACGCGATCAGGGCGATGCACCAGACCGACGGCACGACCGACGACCTGTTGGTGTGCATCCCGCTGCCGGGCCGCAACCGGTACCGGATGTCGATGCTGGTGCCCGACGAACTGGCCGCGGCGCCCGCCGACGGAGTGGCACACGGCTTCGAGGGCGGCCGCAGGCCCGAAGTCAGTCACCTCCAGGCCGTGCTCGACCGGCTGGCGCCCGAGCCGGCGACGGCCCGCAATCTGCGGTGGTCGTCGGTGTTCCGGATCAGTCACCGCATCGTCGACGCCTACGGCCGCGGCCGGGTGTTCGTCGCGGGCGACGCCGCCCACATCCACCCGCCGACCGGTGCCCAGGGGATGAACACCGGCATCCAGGACGCCCACAACCTGGCCTGGAAGTTGGCGCTGGCCGTCGCCGGTGACGCCGCCGGCGGGCTGCTGGACAGCTACGACGCCGAACGCAGGCCGGTCGGCGAGGAGGTCGTCGGCCGGACAGTGCGCAGCGCCCGCCAGGGCATCGGCGCCGACTCGCCGGACGCGAGCCGCACGGTGCTCCGCGAAGGGCAGTTGCTCATCGACTACGCCGACAGCTCGATCGTCGCCGCAGGCGGCGCCG
>NZ_JAUMSQ010000513.1:0-1786 GCF_030519285.1 Mycolicibacterium arseniciresistens | reverse complement strand
GGTGGAGCCGGCGGCGGCGGTGCCCGAATCGGCGGCGGGTCCCGTCGAGCCTGCCGCTGCGCCGTCGTCGACGCCTGCAATGGGTGGGCTGCCGGACGTGGGGTCCGGGCTATCGGGGATGGGGCAGCAGTTCGCCGACATGCTCGGCGGGTTGCTCGGGTCGTCGGGTGACGCGCTCTCAGGTCTCGATGAGCTCGAGCCACCCGACGAGGACGACGCCGAACCCGATGACGGCGAACCTGACGTGGCGGAGCTCGAAGACGATGACGGCGAACCCGAATCCGGCGCCGGTTCGGTGAATCCGGCTGGCGGCGGCGGGTCGCCGGCACCCACCGACGCCGCGGGCTCCACACCCGGCGTGACCGGCGAAACACCGGAATGCGCCGAAACACCGACGCCGGTCGCACCTGCCGAGGAGCCGGTTGCCGAGGAGCCGTCTGCCGAGGTTCCACCTGCCGAGCCGCCACCGACACCGCCGCCACCCGCCGAGCCCGTCGCCGCGGCACCGGCACCGGCACCGCACGACGCTGCGGCGGAGCAGGCCGCCACACCGTGCGAGATCGCCGCCGACGAAGTGCCGCAGGCCGGCGAGTGAGCGGACCGGCCGCATGATTGGTGCGAGGACACCCACCTGAACGTGCTTAGGCTGTGCGCGTGAAGGTTGTCGTCCTACGAGTCGCCGTGGTCGTGGCGGCGTTGCTCACCGCGTGTGCGCCAGACGATTCCACGCCGGCGGATTCACCGGAGCCGACGCAGAACGCACCGGCCGGTCAGGATCGGCTCGATGTGATCCAGTCGTTGCGCCGCGTCGACCCCTGCGCGCTGTACGGCGGCGCATCAGCTGTCGCCGGTCAGCCGCTGACGATCGACGGGCAGACGATGCCGCTGAGCTGCGATGCCCACACGCTCGACGGAGAAGACGAGGTAGACGTCAGTATCGGGGTGAACGTCGCAACGGTTCCTCCGGCAGCGTCGCTGGCCTGGGCAGAACATCGCGACATCGACGGTGTCGATGTCGCTGTCACCTCGGCTCTCGAGGCGCCGGACGCCCCGCCGCGAGAGGAGTTCGTGAGCTGGTCGTGCGGCTTGCTCGCGGCGTATCCCGACAGCACTCGGCTGATCGTGCAGGCGTCCGCACCGCCTGAAGCCGACGCCTGCGCGGTCGGTGAACAGGTCATGCGAACCGCGATACATGAATTCGCGCAACGTCCCGAATGGGGTTCGACCGACTTCCCGACCACGGTGCTGACGGGCGCAGACCCGTGCGCGGCACCCGAGCGGTTGCGCCCGACCCACCGCGTCGACATCGATGTGGCGAATTCATCGGTCAGCGCGTGCGCGTTCACGCTCGACAACAGCGACATGGTCACCACGTCCTCGATGTATTCGAGGCCGGGACATCTCGACTACTCGACAGATCACTTCGACATCGGCGGGCACCGGGTGGCGGGCGACGCCGCAAGTGGCGTGTTCGACGTCGTAGTCGGTCCCGAATTCCAGGTCGCGGGTGAGCGGTTGGTCCCGACGATGAACATCGTGGACCTCTCGCTGGACATGAACCGCATCAGGATGGTCGCCCGAGCGATCGCGGAGCAGTACTGACCCACTGAGCCAAGAGAAAGGCCCGCGGTTTACCCGCGGGCCTTCCGTCAGTGCTCGTCGCCGATCAGCGGCTGCGCGACAACCCGGCCGAGAACGATGCGGCAGTGGTGCTCCGCCCGCCGCCGGTCCGTCCGGACTGACCGCGGCGGTTGCCGCCGCCACCCTGGCCGCCGGAGTGCCCGCT
>NZ_JAUMSQ010000512.1:0-1790 GCF_030519285.1 Mycolicibacterium arseniciresistens | reverse complement strand
GGCCTGCCGCACCGTCGCGCATCACCGCCAGCGCGCGTTGCGGTGGCCCGTAGCACCCGAGCGCATCGACGGTGTCGGACAGCCCGTCGATGTGCATTCCCCGCGTCGCCAGCATCAGCACCGCCACGGTCAGCGCCCCGGCCAGCGGGCTGTGGTCACCGAATGCCCATGACCCCGCCGCCAGCGTCGCGGCGGCCAGCGCCCCGAGCGCCAGACCGGCCACCGGAAGCGCGGTCAGCACACCGCGGCCGAGCGGCGCGGTCCACCGCGCCGGCGTCGGCAGCACGGTGCCGAATGCGAATGCGCCGGCGATCGCACGGATCATGGTGCGTCGCTGGATATCCCGGCCTCGCCGAACGTCGCCATGTCGGCCAGCGCGGCGACGGCCGCCCTGACCACCGGCAGTGCGACGGCGGCGCCGGTGCCCTCACCGAGGCGCATCCGCAGGTCGAGTATCGGCTCGAGGTCGAGATCGGCGAGTGCCAGCGCATGCGCCGGTTCCGGGGACCGGTGACCGGCCTGCCACCACAGCCGGGCGCCGGGCGCCATCCGGTCGGCGACCAGGGCGGCGGCGCTCACCACGACACCGTCGAGCAGCAGGGGAGTACGCCGGACCGCGGCCTGGGCGCAGAACGCCGCGATCGCCGCGATGTCGGCCCCGCCGCACACCCGAAGCAGCGCCGACGGATCCTTCGTGACGTCGCGCGCGCGATACAGGGCGTCGCGGACGGCCGCGGTCTTGCGGGCCCAGCCCGCGTCGTCGATGCCGGTGCCCCGGCCCACCGCGGCGACCGGTTCGGTTCCCGTCAGCGCGGCCACCAGAACCGTTGCCGCCGTGGTGTTCCCGATGCCCATGTCGCCGGCGATCAGCAGGTCCGCCCCGGCGTCGACCTCCTCGTCGGCGATGCGACGGCCCGCCTCGAGCGCGGCGGTGACCTCCTCGGCGCTCAGCGCGTCCTCGACGGCGAGGTTGCCGCTGCGCCTGCGGACCTTGTGGGCGCCGACCGCCTGCGACAGCGGGGTGTCCACGTCGACGGCGATGTCGACGACGCGCAGCCCGGCGCCGGCCACGTCGGCCAGTGCGTTGATCGCGGCGCCGCCGCCGTCGATGTTGGCCACCATCTGTGCGGTCACCTCTGCGGGGTAGGCCGACACCCCGGCGTCGGCCACACCGTGGTCGCCGGCGAACACCACGATGCGCGGCCGGACGAACTGACGCGGCGGGCACACCCCCTGGCAGGCGGCCACCCACACCGCCAGGTCCTCGAGGCGGCCCAGCGCGTTGCGCGGTTTGGTCAGCACGTCCTCGCGGTCGCGCGCCGCCGCGGCCGCCACCGCATCCGGCGGGTCGATCGTGCCGAACACCGTCACGACGGGTCCTTCACCGGCACGGGCTGACCCGCGACCACCAGCACCACGCGGTCGCACTCGTCGGCCAGCCGCTGGTTCAGCTCACCCAGCTCGTCGGCGAACCGGCGGCCGGCCTCGGTGGCGGGCACCACGGTCAGCCCGACCTCCGGACTGACCAGCACCAACGGCGAGTCGACGGCCGCGACCGCGGCCAGCAGATCACTGACGTCGGCGCCGACCTCGCCGCCCGTCCAGGCGGCGCGGCGGTCCATCACGGCGGTCAGCCAGCCGCCGATGTCGTCGACCAGGGTCGCGGTCGTCGCATCGGTCCGCAGCGCGGCTGCGACATCGGTGGTCTCGACGGTGGACCAGTGCGCGGGCCGCCGGTCGCGGTGTGCGGCGACGCGACGCGTCCAACCGGCGTCGTCGGGACCGGTGGG
>NZ_JAUMSQ010000511.1:0-898 GCF_030519285.1 Mycolicibacterium arseniciresistens | reverse complement strand
CGGCGCCCGTGCGGTTGGTCGACGACGAGCTGGCCACCTCGCTGGCGCCGGGCGGCCGGCTGGACACCCTGCTGTCGGCGGTGGACTTCGCCGTCGGGCCGACCGTCGACGCAGGCGGTCAGCTCAGCGGCGCCCTGTGCCTGGCCGTCGACCCCGATCTGCTCGTCACGGTCAACGCGATGACCACCGGCTACGTCGTCAACGAGGGCGTCGATGCCGGACCCGGCACGCCGACCCGGCCCGGCACCGGTCAGGACGCCGCGATCAGCTGGCTCAACCGCCTCAAGGCGCTGGCGCAGCGGATGTGTGTCGCGCCGACCACCTACGCCCAGGCCGACCTCGACGCCGTGCAGCGCGTCGGCGACCCGGCGCTGCGCACGATCGCCACCACCGGCGCCGCCGACATCGTCGACCAGCTGCTGGGGATCCCGTCGGTGCGCGGCGTGACGATCGTCGGCGACGGTCCCCTGACCGGGCCTGCCGCGCAACTGTTGTCCGCGCGGGGCCGCCGGGTGGCCATCGCCGCGGCGGACCTCACCGCGCAGGACTCCGCGACGGGTGTGCTGAGCACCGCCGACCTCGCCCCGATGCGCCTCGCTCCCGACCTGGTCGCGGTGCCGTTCGACCCGACCGTCGGGGCAGCGCTCGCCGGGGTCGGCTCCGAGCCGGTCGCCCCCACCTACCTGGATCCGTCGCTGGAGGTCCCCGTCCAGCACGACTCCGAGGTGGCCCGCCGCCAGGATGCGCTCGGCTCACTGCTATGGCGTGGTCTGCGTCCGGACGCCGCGCCGCGCACCCAGCTGCTGATGCCGCCGCTGACGTGGAACGTGCGGGCCGACGACGCGCAGGCGATCCTGACCGCCGCCGCCACCGCGATCCGAGCGGGCCTCGCGGTGCC
>NZ_JAUMSQ010000510.1:0-939 GCF_030519285.1 Mycolicibacterium arseniciresistens | reverse complement strand
GCTGATGCCGCCGCTGACGTGGAACGTGCGGGCCGACGACGCGCAGGCGATCCTGACCGCCGCCGCCACCGCGATCCGAGCGGGCCTCGCGGTGCCACGTCCGCTGGCGGAGGTGATCGCCGACGGCGACGCGCTCCCGCCGCAGCCGCTGGCCCCGCCCCCGCCCGCCGAACTGGGCAACCCGGACGGCCGGATCGACCAGGCGGTCACGTCCGGCATCGCCGCGGCCGTCGGCCGGCTCAACGGACTCTCGGCGGCGCTGACCACCGACACGCGCACCGGCCTGACGGGCACCCAGTACACCGCGCCGCTGCGCGAGGACATGCTGCGCGCGCTCAGCCTGGCCGTGCCGCCCGGTGCCCGCAACGGGCTTGCGCAGCAACGGCTCTCGCGTGTCGCGGAAACCGTCGACGACCTGTTCGGCGCGGTCACGGTCGTCAACCCCGGCGGCGCCTACACCTTGGCGACCGAGCGCAGCCCGCTGCCGCTGGCACTGCGCAACGACCTGCCGGTCCCGGTGCGGGTGCGCCTGCAGGTCGACGCCCCGCCGGGCATGTCGGTGACCGACATGGGTGTCATCGAACTCCCGCCGGGCTTCCTGCCGCTGCGGGTGCCGATCGAGGTGCACTTCACCCAGCGGGTGGCGGTCGACGTCGCACTGCAGACCGAAGACGGGCTGCCGCTCGGCGAACCGGTGCGGCTGTCGGTGCACTCCAACGCCTACGGCAAGGTGCTGTTCTTCATCACGCTGACCGGCGGCGCGGTGCTGGCACTGCTGGTCGGCCGGCGGCTGTGGCACCGGTTCCGCGGCCAGCCCGACCGTGCCGACCTCGACGACGACATCGACAGCGAGCCGTCCGACCCGCTGGACACCGCGATCCGGCACGCGCCCGGCGCGGATTCCGACGCGAGCCGGGTGGGCCGCGCGTCACCGGGCGA
>NZ_JAUMSQ010000051.1:0-40312 GCF_030519285.1 Mycolicibacterium arseniciresistens | reverse complement strand
GGCGGTGGCACCGCAGGCTGCCCGTCAGGTGTTGCGGCCGCTGGACGCCCGTTGGGCGGCGCCGTAGGCGCCGGACCCTGCGCGGTCGCGTCCGCGCCCGGACCGAACAGGTCGGTGAGCGCGTCACGCACCGTCGGCCCGTAGCCGACCTTGTCGTTGTAGAACATCGCCACGCGGATCAACCGCGGGTACGACGACGCCGCATCGCTGGCCCCGGGCGAGGCGTACACCGGCTCGACGTAGAGCAGCCCGCCGTTGCCCACCGGCAACGTCAGCAGGTTGCCCCACCGGATGCGGTTCTGGTTGTCGCGGCCGATCACACCGAGATCCTGCGAGACCGCGGTGTCGGTGGTGATCGCGTTGTTCGCCAGCTTGGGGCCGTTGACCTGTCCGGGGATCGTCAGCACCGTCAGCTTGCCGTACGTGTCCGGGTCGGAGCTCGCGCTGATGTAGGCCGCGAGGAAGTCGCGCCGGAACCGGTTCATCGCGCTCGTCAGCTGGAACGATGACGAATTGTCTTCGCGGGCCAGGTCTTTGGCGACGATGTAGTACGGCGGCTGGAAGCTGCTCGCCGTCGGGTTCGGGTCCAGCGGCACGTCCCAGAAGTCCGATGTCGAGAAGAACGTCACCGGGTCGTCCACGTGGTACTTGGCCAGCAGGGCGCGCTGCACCTTGAACAGGTCCTCGGGGTAGCGCAGGTGCGCCTGCAGCTCGGGCGAGATCTCGCTCTTGGGCTTGATGGTGTCGGGGAACACCTTCATCCAGGCCTGAAGCACCGGATCCTGCTCATCCTGGGCGTACAGGGTGACGGTGCCGTCGTAGGCGTCGACCGTGGCCTTCACCGAGTTTCGGATGTAGGACACCTGCTTGTCCGGCGCGAGCCGGTTGACGGCCACCTCGTTGGAGTCGGCGGTCGCCGAGGACAACGTGGTCAGTTCCGAATACGGGTAGTTGTCCAGCGTGGTGTAGCCGTCGATGATCCACACCATGCGCTTGTTCACGATGGCCGGGTACACGCTGGTGTCGGTGGTCAGCCACGGCGCCACCGCCTCCACCCGCTCGGCCGGATCGCGGTTGAACAGGATCTTGCTGTTCTCACCGATCACGTTGGAGAACAAGAAGTTCCGCTCGGCGTACTTGGCGGCGAAGACGCTGCGCGTCAGCCAGTTGCCGATCTCGACGCCGCCGCTGCCGGTGTAGGTGTAGTTCTTGGTCTCGACGTTGTTCTCGTAGTCGTATTCGCGCGGTGTGCCGTTCTCGCCGACGATCGCGTAGTCCGCGGGGGTGTTGGCGATGACCGGCCCGAAGTAGACGCGCGGCTGGTCAAGCGGCGCCGGGCCGGGCCGGTCGACGGTGCCGTTCGGGCCCACGACGCTGGCCAGGAACTCCGGGTACCCGCCGTTCTGGTTCGGGTCCTCGGCGACACCGCGCACGACGTTGGCCGGTGAGGCGATGAAGCCGTTGCCGTGCGTGAAGACGGTGTGCCGGTTGATCCAGTCGCGCTGATTGTCGATCAGCCGGTCGGGGTTGAGCTCGCGGGCGGCGACCACGTAATCGCGCAGATTGCCGTCACGAGCGACGTAGCGGTCGATCGACAGCTGGTCGGGGAAGTAGTAGAAGTTCTTGCCCTGCTGGAACTGGGTGAACGCAGGCGCGACGATGTTGGGGTCGAGCAACCGGATGTTCGACGTGGTGGCGCGGTCCGCGGCGACCTGCTGGGCCGTCGCGGCGACGTTGCCCGGGTAGTCGCGGTAGCTGACCACGTCGTCGGTCAGCCCGTAGGCCTCCCTGGTGGCCGCGATACTGCGGCTGATGTATTCGCTCTCCTTCTGCGCCGCATTGGGTTTGACGCTGAACTGCTCGACCACCAAGGGCCAGCCTGCGCCGACCACCAGCGACGACAGCAGGAGAAGCACCACGCCGATCGCCGGGATGCGCAGGTCGCGCAGCACGATCGCGGAGAACACCGCGGCCGCACAGATCAGCGCGATCGCCAGCAGGATCAGCTTGGCAGGCAGCACCGCGTTGATGTCGGTGTAGCCGGCGCCGGTGAACGGCTTGCCGCCGCGGGTGTGCACCAGCAGCTCGTAGCGGTCCAGCCAGTAGGCCGCCGCCTTGAGCAGGATCAGCACACCCACCAGCGTCACGAGCTGGATGCGCGCCGACCGGCTCAGCGCACCGCTGCGCCCGGCCAGCCGGATGCCGCCAAACAGGTAGTGGCCCAGCAGGTTGGCGACGAACGCCAGGAAGACGGCGACGAACAGGAAGCTCAGCACCAGGCGGTAGAACGGCAGATCGAAGGCGTAGAAGCCCAGGTCCAGGCCGAACTGCGGGTCGGTGACACCAAAGCTGCCGCCGTGCAGGAACAGCTGGATGCGCACCCAGTAGCTCTGCGCGACGAAGCCGGACAGGATGCCGATGAACGCCGGGATGCCGAGGCCGAACAACCGCAACCGGCTCATCACCGTGGTGCGGTAGCGGGCGACCGGATCGTTGGGCCCGATCGTCGGCACGAACACCGGGCGGCTGCGGTATGCCAGCGCCAGGCCTGCGAAGACGATGGCGCCGATCACCAGCGTCACCACCACGAAGATCAGCAGCCGCGTCAGCAGCACGGTGGTGAACACCGAGCGGTAGCCGAGTTCGCCGAACCACAGCCAGTTGACATAGCCGTCGATCAGGCGGGGCCCGATCAGCAACAGAACGACGACCGCGAGCGCGATCCCGATCAGAAAACGGCTACGTCGCGTCAGCTTCGGCATCCTCGCCGCGGGCCGCATACCCACTCGTCACTCCAGTTCTGGGGAAGTCCATCGAAGGCACGTCTGTCGACGTGGCACCAACTCTACGCACCACTCGCGGTGCGGTGACCTAGCAGCGGGGCGGTTCGCCACCAGCGGAAAGCGTCTTCAACGCGTCGACCGTCTGTGTGAGATTCTCCGCCTTGACCAACTCGAGGCCGTCCTGCGGATCGGTCTTTGCCTCGGCGCAGTTGTCGGCGGGCACCAGGAACACCGTGGCGCCGGCCTCCCTGGCCGCCAGCATCTTGTGCGTGATGCCCCCGATCCCGCCGACCTCGCCGTCCGCGGTGATGGTGCCGGTGCCCGCGACGAACCTGCCGTCGTTGAGGTCACCGGTGGTCAGCTTGTCGACAACGGCCAGGCTGAACATCAGGCCCGCCGACGGACCGCCGATGTTCGCCAGGTTGAAGTCGATGGAGAAATCCGCCCACGGCGCGTCGAGCACGCCGACGCCCAGGAAGCCCTGCCCGCCGTCGGGGTGCTTGCCCAGCGTGATCGTGGTCTCGCCGTCGTCGGCGTTCTTGCGGCGGAAGTCGACCGTGATCGCGTCACCGGGCCGGGTGGCCTTCACGATGCCCTGGAACTCGTCGAGGGTGGCGACGGGTTTGCCGTTGACCGCGTCGATGGCGTCACCCGGCTGCAGCTTGCCCGCGGACGGCCCGGGGTCGGTGACCGACTCGACGGTGACCGCCTTCGGGTACTTCAGATAGGCCAGCGCGGCGTACTCGGCGTTGTCCTCCGAGCGCCGGAAGTCGGTGCTGTTGGCCTCGTCGATCTCGTCCCTGGACTTGTCGGGCGGGTACACCAGGTCGCGGGGCACCAACTGCTCGCGGCCCGACGTCCACAGCGCCAGCGCCTGGCCGAGGGTCAGGCCGTCGCGCTGCGACACGGTGGTCATGTTCAGATGCCCGGACGTGGGGTGCACGTCGGCGCCGGGGCCCTCGATGTCCACGACCTGCTTGCCGTCGACCTCGCCGAGGGTGTCGAACGTCGGTCCCGGGCCCAGCGACACGTACGGCACCGTCGTCACCGACAGCAGCACCCCGAACGCAAGGATCGGCACGAGCGCGACCAGCAGCGTCAATACCCGCCTGTTCACGCCGCCCACAGTAGAGGCCCGGTACGCGGTTCACTCACAGCGTGACCCGCGTACCCGCACGGGCCGCCCATGGTGAGTACCGTTGACGGCATGGCTGACCTGCCCTTCGGGTTCAACTCTGGAGACGACCCCGAACGTGACCGCAATAAGGACCCCGACCCGGGATCCGGCGCGGGCGGGCCGTCGAATCCGTTCGGCCCCGGTTTCGGGCAGGGCGGAGCCGGCTTCGACATGTCCGAGCTCGGGCAGATCTTCAGCAAGCTCGGTGAGATGTTCAGCGGCGCCGGCGCCATGACGCCCGGCGGGCAGGCCGGTCCGGTCAACTACGACCTGGCCCGTCAGATCGCGTCGAGTTCGATCGGTTTCGTCGCACCGGTGCCGGAGAAGACCAGTTCGGCGATCGCCGACGCGGTCCGGTTGGCCGAGACGTGGCTCGACGGCGCCACGCCGTTGCCTGCCGGCACCACCCGGGCGGTGGCCTGGACGCCCTCGGACTGGCTGGACAACACCCTGCAGACGTGGAAGCGGCTGTGCGACCCGGTGGCCGAGCAGATCTCCACGGTGTGGGCTTCGGCGCTGCCCGAAGAGGCCAAGAGCATGGCCGGCCCGCTGCTGGCGATGATGTCGCAGATGGGTGGCATGGCCTTCGGCTCGCAGCTCGGCCAGGCGCTGGGCAAGCTGTCGCGAGAAGTGTTGACCTCCACCGACATCGGGCTCCCGCTCGGGCCCAAGGGAGTGGCCGCGCTGATGCCGGAGGCGGTCGAGGCGCTGTCGGAGGGGCTCGAACTGCCCCGCAGCGAGATCCTGACGTTCCTCGCCGCGCGCGAGGCGGCGCACCACCGGCTCTTCAGCCACGTGCCGTGGCTGTCGTCGCAGCTGCTCGGCGCCGTCGAGGCGTTCGCCCGCGGCATGAAGGTCGACATGAGCGGCATCGAGGACCTGGCGCGCGGTTTCAACCCCGCCTCGCTGAGCGATCCCTCGGAGATGGAGCAGCTGCTCAACCAGGGCATCTTCGAGCCGAAGGCCACCCCGGAACAGGTCGCCGCGCTGGAACGGCTGGAGACGCTGCTGGCCCTGGTCGAGGGCTGGGTGCAGACCGTCGTCATCGCCGCGCTCGGCGACCGCATCCCCGGAACCTCGGCGCTGTCGGAGACGCTGCGCCGCCGCCGCGCCACCGGCGGACCCGCCGAGCAGACCTTCGCCACCCTGGTCGGGCTGGAACTGCGGCCGCGCAAGCTGCGTGAGGCCGCCGTGCTGTGGGAGCGGCTCACCGACGCGGTCGGCGCCGACGCGCGCGATGGCGTGTGGCAGCACCCCGACCTGCTGCCCGACGCCGCCGACCTCGACGAGCCCGCCGGCTTCATCGACCGCGTCCTCGGCGGCGACACCAGCGGTATCGAGGACGTCATCGCCGAGTTCGAGAAGAACGACAAGAAGGACGAGGGCGAGAAGGACGGGGACAAGAAGGACGGGGCCGGCTAGAACGTCCCTTTCCGCGGCGCCCGGGCCCTGTGGATAACCCGCGGTGGCGCCGGCCGGCCGTGGCACAGTCATCGCATGACGCGCTATGCGCTGGATCCGTCGATGCCGGTGCTGCTGCGGCCCGATGGTGACGTGCAGATCGGGTGGGACCCGCGGCGCGCCCTGCTGGTCCGCCCGCCCGACGGCGTCACCCCCACCGCGCTGACCGGCCTGCTACGCGGCATGCATGCCGGCATCACGCCCGACGACCTGCGCACCGCCGCCGCCGAAGCCGGCCTTCGCGATGCCGCGGCACTGGACGATCTGCTGGCCGCGCTGGTCGACGCCGGCGTCGTCACGGTGGTGCGCACGGTGTCGCGCAGCCACCGAACCCGCACCGCGGCGATCCGCATCCACGGGCGCGGCCCGCTGTCGGACCTGCTGAGCAGCGGCCTGCGGTGTTCCGGCGCCCGGGTGTTCCAGAGCAGGCTGTCCCACGCCGAGGTCACGCCGGATTCGACGGATCTGGTGGTGCTGTCGGACTACCTGGTGACCGAACCGCGCATCGTGCAGCAGTTGCACGCCGCGGCGATGCCACACCTTCCAGTGCACATCCGCGACGGCGCCGGCATGATCGGGCCGCTGGTGATCCCCGGCCGCACCAGCTGCCTGGGGTGTGCCGACCTGCATCGCATTCTTTCCGCATAAGTTCCGTGTCTTGTTTCGACGGTCTCCTTTACGCCTTGCGCGTGTCGGGACTCGTTGTCGGATCGGAAGGGCTTAGGTGTCGGTGTGGAGATGGTGGCGTTCACCGGGGACGGCTGGGAAACATGGGATGTCGAACGGCGCCCGGTGGCACCGACGGGGATGCCGGTTCTGGTCGATTCGGACTTGTGTTTCGAGGATGCGCCGGGCCGTCCCCGTGCGTCTGTTGCGATGAACAGGTGGTTGAGAGAGCTACCTTCGAGCGGGGCGACCTCACCGGCCACGTGGCTTCGGTACGGACGGATTTTGCGAGACTGGGCGCGCTTCTTGACCGAGCACGGAATCGGTGTCTTCGATAACCGGGAGCGGTTGCGCGCTGGGCTGAGTGGCTACGCTGCGTATCGAGCGGTGGGTCCTGTTAAGGCCCGCTTCGAGGCGACGACGTGGAATCAGCACGTGAGCGTGTTGGCGTCGTTCTATCGGTGGGCGACGGCGGAGGGCTACGCGGCTAGCGAACCGTTCTCCTACGGCGTGGCACTCAATTCGTATGCGGACAAATTGTTGTTGCGCCAGAAGAACTCTGCCACTCGGCGCGTCCCCAAACCGCACGTGTCGATCAAGTACTTGGCTCTGGATTTCGCTGACTTTCTCATCCGCGGATTGGCAGGACTTGACCGTGACGGCGGTCCGTCGGAATTTCGTGGCCACCATTTGGCCCGCAATAGTGCTGTTGGCCGACTTGCGTTGTCGACGGGGTTGCGGGCCGCCGAGTTCTCGTCATTGCTGGTGTGGGAAATTCCCGCTCTACCGCAACGGCCACAACGGTTTCCGATTCCGTTCCCTGTTCCCGCGGGGGTGACCAAGGGCACCAAGTTCCGCACGACCTGGATCGAGTATGACGCGTTGGTGGAAGTGCATCGCTACATCGAGCTGGACCGGGCGGTCAACGTGGAGGGCTCGTTGTGGAAACCGGTGCATAGCGAGCCGTTGATGGTGACCGAGCCGGATCACCGGGGCGGCCGCGTGAACGGCACCAGGGTCGCGTGGGCTTCGCTTCGTCCCGTTGAGCGGCGCCGGCTGGTCGCGCCGGGCGGTGGTTCGTGTCTGTTGTCGGTGTGTAGTGACGGACGACCCTTCACAGCGTGGTCGACGGTGTTCGCCCGCACTGCGGATCGCATCCGACAACAGTGGGAGCCGCGATTCCCTCATGTGTCTCCACACCGGCTGCGCCACACCTTCGCCATGAAAACGATGGAGCGTTTGGTAGGCGGCTACTACGCCCAGCTTGCCCAGGCGGTGAAGGACACCGACGCCGACAACGCGCTGGCGTTCTACCTGTCGAAGGCAGACCCGATGATGGTGCTGCGTGACCTATTGGGCCACTCGTCGGTACTGACCACAGAGAAATACTTGCGGCGTCTGGACACCACTCGAATCTTCCGAGAGTCCTACGCCGCAGCGGGATCCCATCACGGACTGATAGCCGATTCGGCTGCCGACGACGAGGCCGCCGCCGAGTTCGCCGAAGAGGCCGACTAATGCCAGCTGAGATGACGACGGACCCGTTGGGACTGGACTGCCTGTTCACCAATGGCCAGCGTTCCCGGATCGCGGTGCCAGCCGGCTTCCGCAACGAGATCTTGGCGACGAACCTGGTGACAGCGCTGATCGAACTGATTCACCCCCGGGGCGGGGTTGATGCGGCTGGCACTGTCCGGCATCACATGCGTTCCCTTGCCAGCATGGTGTCGTGGTTCGATGAGCGGGGATTCACCGGTGGGGTGAAGGACCTGACCCGAAGTCAAGTGGCCGAGTTCCTGATGAGCCGCAAGACTGCTGTCGAACGCAATTGCCGGCAGCTGTTGACCGCATTCGGCAACGAGATCGAGCCCTTGTCGCCCGGTGTCATGGAATTCGTCACCGGCAAGACCTTTCACCCGAAACGCCGTCGCAACGAAACGCCGCTGGCCCCTTACTCCGAGGCAGAGTGGGGCCGTCTACAGCATGCATGCCTGGAGGTCATCAACGACTCCTACGCCGAGAATCGCCGTGCTGTAGCCGCAGCGAACCGGGGGCAGCGGCCCTCGCTGGATACCTGGACCTATGAAGACGTCTGCTGGCTGCTCGCCGATCTGGGGCCGACCATCACCAATGCGTCGGTGAGCCGCCTCTATGGTGTGTGTGCGGCCACGATCGCCAGCCGAAGCGGCGGAGTGGTACCCGCTCGCAGAGCTCTATTCCCTCAGACGTCGACAGTCATCGCTTACATGCTGCTATTCGGCAGTTACACCGGAATCGTGCCGGATGGCATCGCCAACCTGGGTATCAAGGACTTGGACTGGACCGGGGACAGCGAGATCCTGCTGTCGTACTTCAAGGGTCGGACCGCCGCGGAAAGTCTAGTATTGAACAAGGACGCGGTGAAACTGCTCGAGCAGTGGTTGCGACATTCGGCGTCGCTGCGGCAGTTCGCACCCGCCGACAAGCGCGGGGCCCTGTGGATTCGGTACCAGCAAGGACAATTCGGTCACCAGTTCCTCACCGGTGCAACTGATTACGCGTCGCTGCGCAAGTGGGTGAAGAATCGTGGCCTGGTCGACGACAACGGCAGCCCGTTGAAGCTGCATCGCCACCGGATCCGCACCACGTTCGAGTCCACGCGGGACCGCCGCACCTGGTTCGGCAGCGCGAGGGCCACCATCGACCCCAACCACACACCGGCGGTCGAGGGTGATCACTACCTCAGTGTCACCACGCCCGGCCAGCAACGCGCCATCGAGGGTGTGATCGAGGAGGCTCAGGGCGACCTGATGCGTCAGGCCTGCTTTCCGCAAGTGCTGCTTGGCGAAGCAGATGCCGCTGAGATCGCTGAACGCTTCCCGCAGCTGGTGAACACGCTGGACCTGGACGGGCCCGCGTTGGCCGAGCTGGTCGGCGGCCAACGCGACGTCTTCGTCGCCAGTTGCGCTGATCAATTAGCCGGCGTCCACGGCCCCGTCGGCAAACCGTGCCCGGCGCGGCCATGGGTATGTTTGTTGTGCCCGCTGGCATTATTCACCCCCCGCCATGCGACGAACCTCTTGCGACTCAAGGCCTACTTCGCCCGACAGTGGCTGCTCATGGCCGCACCGCAGTACATGGCCGTTTTCGGTCCATATTCAGCTCGCCTCGACGAAGTGTTGGCGTTGTTTCCCCCCGACGTGCTCACTCGGTCCGCCACCCACATAAGCGACACCGACCAAGACATCCCGCTGCGGCCGGAGGAAGGCACCCAGTGAACACACAAAGCTCGACCGCCCCCGACAGCACCGCGTTGCCGCGATCGGCCTTCGTAGGAATCGACATCTGCAGAGCCGCCTCGCTTCCACTGACCGAAGGGGCCCGACGGCCGCTGTTTGATGACGACGTGTGGAATCTCGACGAGGTGATCGGCACAGCCGTCGCACTCGCTAAATGTCAGCAGCAGTTAGACTTTCGGCCGCTAACCAATCCGCGGTGGCGCCAGGTCGCGAAGGAGTACGTATTCGCCCTGCTGGTCCCTCATCATGAGCAAGTACGCGTACTGCCGCACGCCTACCGCGTTGCATTCGGTCTGCAAACCTGCACTATGCGGCTGGCGGAGCTGGCACGATTCTTCCGCTGGCTGACCGAGCAAGGAGTCGACCAACTGACCCAGCTCGACCAGGGCCTTTGCGACGGGTACTTAAATTGGCGCCGCGACATACGGAGCGAGAAGGACGAGCCGATCCGTCAAGCGCAAATGGTTCATTATCACGCCGCGATGGTCATGATCGACATCGCCGAGTACAGCGAATTATTCACCGCTGATCGATGCCGTACTGGATTTCGACCGTGGCCAGGCAAGTCTGCCGCCGAGGCTGCCGGGGTGAAGACCAACACCGGGGAGAACAAGACGCCCCCGCTGCCGATGGAAACGCTGCGGCCGCTCCTCTCGGCGGCCTTATACATCGTGGACACCCTCGGCCCGCACATCCTCGCGCTTCGTGACGAGCTAGTGGAGCGAACTGAACGGAAGGCAAACCTGCGCACGATGCGCGCGTGCCCGACCGACAAGCTGCTTGCGGTGCTCGACCGGCAGTTACGCGAGGGCGAACCCTTCGACGAGCGGCTCGGCAGATTCAGCGCCGTCAAGAGCAGCGCCTATGGCGGACCCCTCGATGACATCAACTTCACGCCACTGGCCCACGCGGTCGGCTCTCGCCAGTTCTACGGTCGTTGGCTTCACGAACAGCCAGCGCTGCGTAACACGATCGAGAACGTGCTCGCCGTCGTGGGAACCGAAAAACCGCTGTGCCGCAACGCTGCTTTAGTTCCCCGAGCTGATGACGACACCGAAGTGCCCTGGACAGAACCCCTGCACTACACGGTCGCCGATGACCTGCCCAGCCTGCTGCGCACCGCGTGCCTGTTGGTGGTGGCGATCCTAACCGGCATGCGCAGTGGTGAGCTGATGGAACTTCAGCGGGGCTGCCCGACCGAAGAGGAAATCGCGCCGGGGCTCACGCGTTATCGACTAAAGGGGAAAGTGATCAAGGGGCGTGCTCTGGGCGGCGAACCCGAAGAGTGGGTGGTCATCCCCGAGGCGCACCGCGCAGCGGCGGTCGCCGAGAAGCTCATCGGTTTCGACGTGCACGGGGTTCGCAGCGACGCCGATCACCTGTTCGGCCGGTTCAGTTACCAGGACCTCGTTGGACGACTCCGCTCCTGGGTCAACGGGCCAGCCGGCGCCCGGCTGGGCCTGCAACCGATTCCTGATGAGACGTTCACCCTGCGGATGCTGCGCCGCCGGCTTGCCATCGAACTTGCTTACCGGCCAGCGGGGCTTCTGGCGGCCAAGGTGCAACTCAAACACGTCTCCGTGGTGACCACTGAGGGTTACGCGGCCCGCCCCGGCGGGGCTCAAGCCAAGCTGTGGGCCGAGATCAGCCAGCACGAACAGAGCCGAAACATCGAGCTGACACTGGAGGCTTTCGCCGACTTCGGGCGGGGGGTCATGCCCGCGGGGCCCGGCGCTCGCGAACTCATCGACTACTTCGGCAGCATCGACGCCCGGCTCGACCGCGAGCAGGCATCCCCCAAGGTTCTCCCCAACGATCAACAGCTTCGTAACCTGCTTTCACGACGCGCCAAGACGCTGCATCTAGCTGTGGCGAACTACTGCTGGTTCAGCGACCCCGCCCGTGCCCTGTGCCTGAAGATCGCAGGGACACCAACCGCCGAGAAGCCCCTGATCGGTATGTGCGACGCAGCTCGCTGCCCACAGGCAACCCACCACGCTCGTCACCGCGACACGTGGTCGGAAGCCGTGAAATCGACAACGACTTTCCTGGGCTCATTGAGCAAGACGCAGAAGAGCGAACGTCAACGCCTGCAGTCCGAACTGAGCCGCGCTCAACGGGTGATCGACGGTATCGATGCTGCCAGCACCGGCGGCCCAGCAGGATCCCTAGAGACTCCGACACATGGGCCGAGTTAGCCACCAGCAGCGCGAACAAATCGAATCGCGCATCAGGGCCGCCTCCGACAGGCTGCTGCGCGGAGACATACCCGCAGGAGGTGGTTGCGACGTAAAGACGCTCGCTGCAGAGTCTGGGGTCACTCGCGCCGCTCTCTACAGCACTTATCTGCACCTCAAGGAGGAATTCGAAGCGCGGCGCGAACGTCAGCGCAGCCTCAACATCGACAACGACCAGCGGGAGAAACAAATTCGGCGGTTGAAGGACGAGGTCGTCAAGCTGCGCCAATGGTTGGCTGAACGCGATGCCGACATCGCCGTCCACGAGCAGTTCCGCAAGAGCGCAATCTCTCGACTGGCCGCCCAACACGACGAGATCGTTCGGTTACGCGACGCCCTAGCCGACGACGACAAAGTCCGTGGTCTGCCCAGGCGTAGCTGATGAGCCATGCCCTTCTCCTGAGCGACTTTTGGCCCCGAGAATCCCTGTGAGGCGAAGGTAACCGAGGAGGAAGGGACAGCCGTTGAGATGGTTCCGCGTCAGCGCTTCGGCGACTTCTGCTTCGCGAGGTACGCCTTGACCGCCGCAGAACGTCGATGATCCGCCGGAATCACCCTGCCCTCCAGCTTGGCTGAAGCTTTTGTAGCTCGGGCGCCGGCCTTCTTGGCGGCCGCTGCGGATACGACCACCTTCTTGGGTGTGCGTTCCGCCATCACCACACCTCCGCCAATCAATAGATTGGGCCGACGGTACTCCTGGCGGCCGAGCCTGACCACCGAGTTTTGCCGACACGGAGCGAGCGTGACTGTCCCACGACTGCCCGGAACTCCTAGGGGTCCTAGGGGTACAGAGAACACAGAGAACACCGCGTGTCTCACTGCTGCGCTGTCTGCACTCAATGAGACAGTCGATATGTGACCGCCAACGGTCCGTACGAGCAGGAAGGCTCCGGATTTGAGCGTTGCGGTCGTCGACCTTGGCACCTTCTCTCGCCAGTGGGCCGTAGAGGGTCGGCGGATCGCATGGCTGTTCGGTGCGGGCGCAAGTGCCTCGGCTCAAGTCCCGACCGCTGGCCAGGTCGTCCTCGATCTCCTGTCGCGGTTGTACGCCGACGCACATCACCTCGTCCACCAGGACCTGAACCTTGGCGACGAAAATACGCGGCGGTCGATCTTCGCCTACTACGACGGCATAAACGGCATGCCTCCCATCGGTGATCCCAGCGACTACAGCACCGCCTTCTCTCTGGCTCTGCCCGACGATGGGCCCAGGCGTCAGTATTTGCGTAGCCTCTTCAATGATCGTCTGCCCTCGTATGGGCAACGAGTGCTCGGCGCCCTGATCGCCGAGGGTCTCGTCGACCTCGGGCTGACGACAAACTTCGACGACCTCATCGAGCAGGCAGCAGAGACCGCCCGAGCCGCGCTCACAACCTCGTCTCGTCCGCGCCTAGGGATCGCAGCGCTAGGTGATCCTGGGCGGGCCGGTCTCGCGCTGAGTGACGATGACTTCCCCCTGCTAGTCAAGCTGCACGGCGACTTCCGTGAGCACGCACTGAAAAACCTCGACAGTGAGCTTCAATCACAAGACGCCAAGCTGCGTCAGGCGTTCCTCGATAGCAGCCGTCGGTTCGGCCTGGCCGTCATCGGGTACAGCGGCCGGGACGCCAGCGTGATGACGATGCTCAACGACGCCGTCGCAACCGCTGACGCGCTTCCCGGCGGGCTGTGGTGGCTGACGCGCGACTCGAGCAGTGCACTGCCAGCGGTCGCCGAGTTGATGGAACGGGCCGATGCGGCCGGAGTGACGGCTCGCTTCGTCACCATCGAGAACTTCGATGAGACGTTCGCAAGTCTCGGCAGGACAGCCACCCTCAAACCGGCTCTCCGCTCGCACGTCGATCAGCTGCGTACGACTGCGCGCGTCGTGGACGCCGCCCTCCCAGCCATCGAGGCCGGCGACTTCCCGATCTTGCGTATGAATGCGCTGCCGATCCTGAGTTCGCCGACCCGCGCCCTCCGAGCCACGCTGCAACCGCGCACGACGCTCGATGCGGTTCGGGATGGACTCCACGCCGCGCGTTGGCGAGGAGCCCTGGCCACGTCTGGTGAGCGCGTTCTCGCCCTTGGCAGTGCAACGCAGCTCGCCTCCGCGCTTCCCCTGACGGGTCTGCCGTCTGGGGTCACGATCAACTGCCATCGAGAGGATGCGCCGACTCTGGAGCGAGCGGTGACCTCCGAGGCCCTGACGCGCGGCCTGGCACGCCGCCTGCCCGTACGAGCGCTGATCCGCGACCGAGGGCATCAATTGATCATTAGGCCCGCGAGCGCCGACCGGCCGGACTCCGCTGCCCAAGCCTCAGCCAGACAGGCTCTCATCCGGGCGTACGGGGACCCGCTCAATGGAGTCTGCCCAAACAAACTCGGCCGCGGGCCGGACGGCCAGCGACGAATGTTTGCGGAAGGCGTCCGCCTCAACGTCGAATGGCGGCTCGACCAGCTTTGGCTGCTCTTCGTGCCGCACACCTGGGTCTCGCCCGTCGACCGCACCAATGACGCGGGGCGCGGCGGTGATCCGGCGTCCGCCTGGCGAAAGGAACGTTGGGTGAACCGGCGCAACGAGAAGTGGGCAGAAATCATCGCGGCGTGGGCCTCGATCCTCGCCCCCGAGGCAGAAACCAAGATCGCCGTGCTCCCTCCAGGCTCAGAGAGCGACGCGATTGTCAGCCAGGAGTTCGTGTTGTCCAGCACGACGGCCTACAGCCGGGTGGCCCGATGACCTCGATCCCGTCTCACACGCTGAGCAAGCTGCCCCCGCACCGGGTCTTGGACGAGCCACTGCTTCGGTTTGGGGCTAACACCGGGCCGCATCCACTGCGTGGCCTCCTCAGCCACGGCCCCTACAGTCGAGGCACGTTCGGTAACAGCGCAATTCGTATCGCCATGGTCACTACGAAGCCCCTTGTGCCACGGCTTAAGAACTTCCTCGGCGCCCTACGGAACGAACACCAGCCGAGCGACAGACGAAAGTACGTCCCGACCTTCCCGGGCTTCCAGAAGGTTTTCGGGGTAGATCTCGTTCCGGCGGGTGATCAGGCCATCGTCCTGCTCGACGAGATCGGCGCTGGAGTCGCTGACCGCCACCAGGTGGCCTCGAACGCCGTTACCGCAGCCGTGCGT
The DNA here is from genome assembly GCF_030519285.1 of Mycolicibacterium arseniciresistens. NCBI lineage: Bacteria > Bacillati > Actinomycetota > Actinomycetes > Mycobacteriales > Mycobacteriaceae > Mycobacterium > Mycolicibacterium arseniciresistens. Next base: position 25,590 of record NZ_JAUMSQ010000051.1, on the reverse strand, counting down.
CAACTTTCCACGGTGCGCTCGACGTGGGACGTCGTCGTGGTGCTCCTGCCGCGAAGCTGGCACGCGTTCAGCGCCTCACCCGATGACAGCTTCGATCTTCACGATCAGCTCAAGGCCAGCTCCGCGCCAATCGGTGTGCCGACACAGGTCCTCTGGGAAGACAGTGCCCTTGAGTTCAAATACAAGTGCAGCCTGGCGTGGCGTCTTTCGATCGCGCTGTACGCGAAGGCCGGTGGCACCCCGTGGCGCCTGCACCGCGACACCGACGCGGACGTTGCCTACGTAGGGCTGTCCTATGCCATCCGAGGAGGCACGAAGGACGGCTTCGTCACGTGCTGCTCGCAGGTCTTCGATGCAGATGGTGGCGGAATGGACTTCGTCGCCTACGACGTCGGCGGCGGCATTGACCTCGAGAACCCACATCTCACCCGCGACCAGATGCGCGCCGTCATGTCGCGGAGTGTCCGGCTCTACCAGGACCGACACGCCGGCCACCTGCCACAGCGGGTAGTGGTACATAAGACGACAAACTTCCGTGACGAGGAAGCCGACGCCGTCATCGATGCGTGGGCAGCCTGCAAGGAGATTGAGTGCGTCCGGGTGCAGAGCAGCACCCCTTGGCGCGGAGTGCAGTTGGTGGCGCCGAACCCTGGCGCTGGTCGAAGCCAGCCCGATAATTGGCCGGTACGGCGCGGCACGATGCAGTTCTTGTCGGGCCGGGATGCGCTGCTCTACGTCAACGGTACGGCGCCAGGTCTCGGCTCGGGCAGCAACAACTTTTACCAGGGCGGCAAGAGCATCCCCAGCCCCCTCCTGATCAGTAGGGACGCTGGCTCCGGCCCGCTTGAGCAAACGGCGGCGGACGTCCTCGCCCTGAGCAAGATGGACTGGAACAACGATGCTCTGTACGACCCCCTGCCAGTCACGATCCGGTATTCGCAGACACTGGCCAGGGTGATCGGACATGCTTCGGATCTGCCCGATGCCATCTACCCGTATCGCCTATTCATGTAGCTGACGTAGGGGATGGACGTTTTGGCCGAGACCATTTCCTATTGAGCCCCCCTTTGGCGGAACCGAGGGGCGTGATTGATCATGTCGGCTGGGCGGATCGGCGTTCCCGACACTTGCGCTCAGTCATGCCTCCACGGCTATCGAGTCAGGTTCGCCTGCAATGCGGTCTAAGGTTGCGCGCTGACCGTCAGTCAGCATGTCCTCGGTGTAACCGTCTATAACGAGAGCCCACCATGCTGTGGCGACGTTGGGGCACCCAGGGCAACACCGGGGACCGACGACGCCGAACTGACCTATCCGCGGTGGGTAATCCCACCCGAGGGTAAACGCTTCGCCCGGAGTCAAATTCGCTTCAGCTCCGCACACTTCGCAGATATGCCGCAGCTGGCGTTCGGAGCTATCCATGACCCAAGCTTCGCCCGTCGGAGTCACATGAGGAGACCGCCCGAGGGCGCCAGGCGCTAAGACCCGACCTCACTCTTGCCTTCCGAGACAATCACGTTGTGCGGGTCGCCTCTTTCCGCGCCGACCGACGGGTCGCGTCACTCCGACAGCGCCCACAGATGCGACGAGGATGCTGGCCGCGGAGCCGGCGCGACAGTCACGGCACAGCGGTTGGTACCAATCCATGCCGCGACGTTCGGAGACTGACATTCTGCCGGGCGCCCCGCATAGCTCACAGATATGCACTGAAGCGTTTTCCGCTTGGTCTAGCAGAGCGATGAACATCTTGTGCACACGAAAGTTATCAGTCTGCGGCTGGGCGCGATAACGCAGAGATCCGAACTTCTGCTCAACGCAACTCACTTCGTAGTCGATATCGAGCGCGCACAGCTCCAGGTGGACTTGAGCGATCAACGGATACCACCCTGGCCCGCAGGAGATCGACTTACTCCACCCTGACGGGATTCTCAACAGCACGGTTGTCAGCGCATCACGGTACTTGCCTGCATCTGCAGGGATGCTTAGGGCGTCGTCCTCAACGCTTCGCACGGTGCCCGGCAGGCAACTGGTTCGGTCGTGTCCTGACACCTGATTCCCTCCTCATACACGGCAAACCACCAGGCCGCACGCACCTCGCGTTCCAAAATAGGGTCAATACGCATGTGAACGATACGCATGCGTATGAAACGCATGCGTACGACACACTCTGGCCGTTTGCGGTTGGGTTCTATGAGGTTGTCAAGCGTGCCGGACTCCGAACCCAAACGAGCCGCCGTAAACCCGACCACCCAAGAGTTCGGCGAGCGAGTTCACCGACGCCGACTGGAACTTGGCTTGAGCCAGGAGGCTGCAGCGCGACTCTGCGGCATACATTGGACGCAATTCGGCAAGGTGGAACGTGGGCAACGCAGTCTGCGTCTTGAGACGATCGTCCGTATCGCCGAGGGCCTTGACATCGACGCCGGACAATTGGTCCGCGGACTGCCTCTCCCCGACTGAGAGCGTCATTATCGTGGTTCGAGGCGAGCCCGCCGCGTGAAGTGCTCGCCAAAACACTCACTTCGGGTCCCTCAACACTAGTTGTCGCCCTGCTGCAGCCTGCGTGGGCGATCGGCGATCGGCGATCGGCGATCTAGTCGGCGGCGCCGAGGGATTGGGGTCACGCTTGCATGTGTGAGCACCGGCCGCAATCGCTTCTTCAACCCGGCGGCGGGAAGTTCTCGGGCCTGGGATCATGCTTGAAGTGGAATATGTGAGCGTCGAGGAGCTTCAGCGGCGCGCCGACGAACTTGTTCACCGCGCGACAGCCGGAGAGTACTTTGGTGTTCTCGTTGATGGACGTGTGGTCGCGTGGCTTGTTCCGCCCGCCGCCGAGGGATGATTACGCTGCGGGCGGATGTCTCTGTTCTGCAATGGTTTCTAAGTTCTGCGAGCGCTAGTAGTTCTCGCGCACATATTGATAGATCCGGTTGAACAATTCGCCCTTGATCGGTAGCGCGTAGTTTTTGAGGCCACTCCTGAATGTCGTCGAGGTGGCCAAGGGCGTCCAGCACATCGTAACTGTTGGTCGAGAACTTCAACGTGACGGAGCGGCCGTCATCGAGGCTGCCGTGAACGACGGCGGCATCCCATCTACCCACTGCTTCCACCGCGCGGACGTACTCTCCAGATGTGGCCTCGAACGCACGGAGGCGAACGCGGCTACATCCTGAATTTCGAACACTTCGATTCTGCAGCGAGTGGAGCGACTGAGCATGGCCTTTGCCAAGCCGGGCTGCGGCCCCTCACCTCGGTTTCGACGACCCAAAAGCCCACCGCAGCGCGCGGGCCAGGCTCTCCACGTACTCCTCACGTCGCTCTAAAGGCTGCCACTTGATCCACGAGGGATGCGGAACCGCCAGCAGCTTCGGACTTGCCGCTCTCGGTTGGCGGCCGGGCGGTGCGGCGAACGGCCATGGCATTGCGTCAGCGTCGGGATAGACGTCGCGGAGCGCTGCCGAAGCGTCCTTCCCGAGACCGACCACCAGACGGGGCTGGATGATCTTCAACTCCCGCAGCAGGTACGGGCGGCAGTTTGCAATTTCGTGGGGGAGCGACGGTCGATTGGCTGGCGGGTGGCAGTGCACCACGTTGGTGGTGAAGATGTCGCTCTTGGTCAGTCCGGCGCGTTCAAGGGCGAGATTGAGGAATCTACCGCTGCCGCCGGTGAACGGGATCTGCGCCCGCATGCACGGTTTGCCGCACAAGCTCTGACCGACAACAACGACTGGTGACTCGGGCGAGCCATAGCCCGGCGCCGCCTGCGTCACATCATGGATGTTCATGCCTTCGCAGCGTTGGCACTGCACGATCTCGGCCTTCACCGCCTCCATCGCCTTTAGCCGACTCCCCATGCGTCGTTCTTACCCGGCGGGGCGGCCAGCCGCGCACGCCTCGCCGAAGTTCAGCGTCGGGCGCTTGTAGGGACACTTGCGCCGTTGAACGCTCGGATCGCGCCGTGGTGATCGGTCGCTGAGAATCTCCGCATGGCACTGGATGCCCCGCTCAACGAAGGTCAGGTCGAGGTTTTGCGCTGGATCAGCGACGGTTGTCCGAACGGTCGGTGGACAAACTCGTCCTACAAGACGACTACGGCAGCGCTTGAATGGCGCGGCCTCGTCACCGTGTCCAAGCGCGGCGGAATCTGGAGCGCGGCGATCCTGCCTGGCCTGCTCGAACGTGACCTCACCGACGATGCCCGGAGCTACACCCACCTGGTGTCAATCATCAACCGTCGGCAGATGGCGCCCGACGACAAACAGGTGATCCTCAACGACTGGGTGAAGCCAGGCTACGTCGTGCTGCGGTTCTCCGACATCACCCGTGATTGGCAGAGCGGACGACTACCGGAACGAGTGAGCAAGCTGCACCCGCTGGTCGCCGAGCTGCGAACGGATAAGCGTCTCGATCACCTCAGCGCGAGTCTGCGTCCGCGAGCCTTCCGACTGCTGCACGCCTTGGTTCGTGAAGCGGAGGCCCGCGGACACACGGTACGGGTCTACAGGCGGCCAAATGGGTACGTGTACGGCGAGCCAATTGGTGGCATCGTTGGGTGCCTGCTTTTCGAGGTGGACGGCATCAAGTGCGCTATTTCCATCTCTGAACCGCAGGACCGCGTGCTGCACGTGGCGACCGAAGTCGAGAAGGCAAAAGCCAAGCGCGACAACTGGTATCGCATCCCGACCCATGACTATGCGAAGTCGGGTCGACTACACATGACCGTCGCGACGGACAGCGGCTACCAAACGAAGATGAGCTGGGAGGACCGTTCGAAACTGGTCCTTGAGCCGCGGCTTTGTGATGTGTTGCCACTATTCGAGCGGTGGGCGGCTCTCCACGCCGAGCGGAAGGAAGCCGAGCGGCTGCGGCAGATCGCCGAGCAAGAGCGCCGGGACCGCGAAGACGAACTGGCCCGCGAAGCGTATGTCCAGCACACACTCGGGCAGCGGCTCGTAGCCGATCTTGATGCTTGGGAACTTGCTCGTCGGCTGCGTGACTACCTCGCGGCACAACGCAGCCGGGTCACCGGCCTGACCGCAGGCGACGAGTGCGCTGCCGCCGAAGAATGGTTGGAATGGTGCGACCGCTACGTGGCCAAGCTCGACCCAGGAGTGCAGCCGATACGCCAGCCAAAGATCAAGGCTCCCGACTACAACGACCTCAGAGAGTTCCGCCAACGCTTGGGCTTCGGGCTGCGTTGGTGAGGAGCACCTGCCCTACCCGATGACGCGCACGGTGCGTCACCATATTTTGTCGGTGCTCCGTGTCACGCTTGGGCGAGGTGTTCGTTCACGCGACGACAGATGCGGAGGCCCGCATGACACAGGGCAAGGCTCGCGTTCACCAGTTGGCGGCCGAGGTCGGCGTCACTGCGAAAGACATCCTCGTGCTGCTAAGTGGGTGGGGCGAATTCTTGAAATCGGCCAGCAGCACGGTCGAGGCGCCGCTCGCTCGAAGGGTGCGCGAGCACTACGCGGCCCGACCACCACGGCCGATCGCAGCTCGCGACTACGGCGTTTCGGCCGGCCCCAGCCGTCCCGTAGTGAGCGATGACAACGATTTCTGGTCTGACCTGGAGAAGGCTCGTCGGCAGAGTCGTCGAACTTCACCGGGTAGCCGCAAGCCGGGCGAGATCGAGGCAGCCCTCTATCGCTGCGTCATTGACCCGGTGCGCACCAGACGTGGCAATTACACGCCTGAGGAGCGGGACCGTGTGGAGCGGTTGTTGCAGCGGTGGCTGGAAACCTGGCTGGACGATATGGCCGACTGGATCAGAGCCAGCGGAGGTCAGCATCCAGATGTCGCAGTGAAACTGTCCGCGGCGGGGCTCACGCCTGCTGACGCCGATCTGCGCCTCGGATTCGGTCGCATCGATCCCACCCGCGACACCATCATCCGGCGGGTCATCAAGGGCACCCTCGGGATCAAGGACGCGGTGAGCCAGGTCAAGGCGTATCGGCGTTCGCAGGCGGCGACTGGCACTGACTGACCTAATGGTCGCGAAGCACGCATAGCTCCAGGCCGACAGGCCACGCCGTCACGGCTGGCCTGTTTCGAACCCGGCGTCGGCAGCGCAGTCTGATTGACTGAGGTGTGCCGATTGCGCGTTTCGAGCTTGTCGAGGAGTACGGCGAAGCTGTGTTGTCGGGCAACGCGGCGTTGTTCATCGGTGCAGGGATTTCTCAAGGTGCGGGGCTTCCAGGTTGGGATGGCCTGCTCGACCCCATCCGCACAAGCTGCAATGTGCCGAAGCACCACGACTACCCCTTGGTGGCTGAGTACATCGCCAACGAGCTAGCCGGCGGAGTCACAGCTCTCCACGACTACATTCTTCAAGAGCTCACCACGGCGCCCTTCCGGCCTGCTCTCAACCACCGCTTGATAGCTCGACTCCGTGTACCGCAAGTGTGGACGACAAACTATGATCCGCTGCTCGAACTGGCAATGACTGCTGCCGGAGAAGGCCACGCTGTCGCGGTGGATGAGCAAACGATCCGGCTAATCGCATCCAATCAGCGCGCAGTGATCAAGATGCATGGCAGCATCAGCGGCGATCCCGCAGGTTGGGATGCACTTCCAGTGATCACTCGGACGGACTACGAGCGCTACGAAATAGATCATCCCCGGATGTGGACTGTCCTCCGGGCAACCTACCTCAGTCGAACGATGCTCTTTCTCGGCTTTAGTTTTGTCGATCCGAATGTCGAGATCTTGTTACGCCTGGCCCGCACGCTGGATACCGCGCCCGGTGACCGGCACGTGGCCGTGCTGAAGACGCCGGACCCACACAAAGCGGACGAGCTTCGACTGCATCAGCTACGCATCGACGACTTCCAGAACAGTGGGATCAGAGTGTGTGAAATCGCAGATTATGGCGAGATCACCGAGATCCTGACGCAGCTGCTTCGTCGGACGCGGCCAGCGCGGCTCTTCGTGTCTGGCAGTGCCGCTGCGGGTACGACAACCGCCGACGAAGACGAGCAAATTCTCGGAGCGTGGTGTTTGGCCATCGCGCGTGAGCTCGATCGCGAAACCGACTGGGAGATCGCATCGCTGCAGGGTCCATCGGGTTGGTTGGTCACCCGTGACGTTGCAGCGCTCCGCCGGATCGAAGGACGGTATGACCCTGCGAAGTTGACTTTTCATTTCCGCAAGAAGTCCGGCCCGCCAGTCCAGCTGCCGGATCGCGTCGGTACTGCAATCTACGCTGATCGCACCCGAGAAGAGCTGGTGGTCGATCTCCTCGATGAGTCCCGCGCCATGCTTGTTGTAAGAGGTGGTTCCAAGACCACCGAGGAGATCGAATGGGCCGTCGCCCGAGACGTGGGGGTAGTGCCGTTGGCGTGCTCGGGCGGCGCCGCGTACGACTACTGGGAGGCCAACCAAACTGCGCCCCCGGGCCTGGGTGCTCGCCCAACGGATACGGGGCTATGGGCACGCCTGAACGACCCCGACCCGGCGAACGCAGCCGAAGCGGCGCACCAATTGCTCGCGCAAGCGATGTACCAGCGATAACACACGCGTCCCGGCCGAGATGTCGGCCCGGTCTCGTACAGTTGGCCATATGGAGCAGGAGTACGTACGGCAGGTCGCGGTCGTGATGGCGTCATTGGAGTTGCTCCCAGCCCAGCCGAGTGATCTCACAGGCGTACTACGGGATCCAGACCAGTTCCATGCCTTGGTCGACACGAACGCCGACTTCTATGAGTCCGAACTCGTCGGCTATTTGCGCGAGAACCTTGATCAAGCCCGAGTTGAGAACTGGCACAAGCAAATTGACCGATTGATAGCCGCTGAGATCGCAGTACCAATCTTGGCGGCAGATGTTCCCAATGCTCCTGTCTACCCGGAGCGATTGGCTCGCTGCTGGGATGCTCCGCCGGTGTTGTTCTCGACTGCTTCCGTCGAGATTGAGGGGCCTTCAGTGGCCATCATCGGAAGTCGCGCTGGTACTGCAGAGGTAATTGCTGACACACACGCCTTGGCTGCCGACCTTGCTGCGACAGGCGTCACAGTTATCTCAGGTCTGGCGGCAGGCGTCGATACCGCGGCACACGAAGGCGCGTTGGCCGCCAATGGTCGCACCATCGCCGTGTTCGGCACGGGCATCACCCGCATCTTTCCTGAGCAGAACGCCGATCTGGCAGACAGAATCCGCCAGACGGGCGCTTTGGTGTCGCAGTTCGCACCATATGCGCCTCGGACGCGTACTTCGTTCTTAAGGCGGAATCATGTGATTGCCGGCCTCAGCGACGTCAGCATCATCATGGCGGGACAAGCGCGCAGCGGCAGTCGCCATGAGATTGAGCAAGCAATGGGGTACGGGCGCAGCGTGATGATGTGGGAACCCGCACTTTCTGACCAGAAGTGGGCCCGCAGACTTGCGGACAATGGTGAGGCAACGTTTTTCTCAGATGCCCACGATGTTCGGCACATGCTCGACAGGCACGACCACTGATCGAAAACCTCGACCCCAAGCTAAGGCAGCTTTCAGACAGCGCGATCGCTGAGCTGGTTGTTCCGCCTGTCGACGGTCGACCGGAAAGCTGTTGGCGATGCCGCACCTGGACGGATTGGGAGTCCGGCGAGTGTTGGAACTGCGCCAAGAATGCCGAGAAGCTCGGCATGCCGGCTGTGCCCCTTGACCTGGTATCGCTTTACATCAAGGAGTCTCAGCTTCGCGAGTGGCTCACGTGCTACAAGGGTCGGGTCGACGGGAGCGAGCCGTTCATTCCCGACTACGTCGATGTGGTCAAAGCGCTGATCGCGCGGTTCTTTTATGAGCACGGAGACCGACTTGTCGCGCGGAGTTCGTTCGACGCCATCACCGTCGTACCGTCATCGGGTCGACCGGGTGCGCACCCTCTCGAAGTGATTCTCAACGATTTGCCTCTGACCGTCCCCGTAGTGACGCTGCTGCGTCGTGGGCCAGGCGAACTGGGGCATAACAAACCCTCGGTGGACGGGTTTGTTCCTTTCGATGCCGAGGCGGATGTGCAGCGTGTACTACTCGTCGATGACGTCGAGACCACGGGCGCTCGTATCAATAGCGCCGCCTGCGCGCTGACGGCAGCAGGCCATGAAGTCGCGGGCGCTTTTGTGGTCGCACGCCGGGTAAATCTCGGCTACAAGGGCACGACCGCATTCTGGGACGATCAAAGGTCGCAGCCGTTCACCTGGGAGCACAGTCCCCTGATCAACCGCCGCCCCGACTGATAGTCCACTAGTACTGCAATCCGTACAGGCGCACTTCTAGCTGCGCAATCGTGAGCGCGGCCAGCATCCGGGCTCCGTCGGGATCGGCCCGGACTGTCGGCAGCAAACGCTCGGTTTCGTCCGCCTCGTAGCAGCCGCCGTGAAGATGGGCGACGAACTCCATCGAGTACGGCGGGGAGCACTCGATGGGAGGGATTGGCGTTCGTGACGCACAGATCCATTCTCGCCGACGCGGTGACCTTCTATTTCCGCAACGTTGTCACACCTGTGACCTAGGCTGTATTTGCATGTCGCTACCGCTCAAAAGTGGTGCTGAGCAGCGGAAACCCATCACAAAGTTGTTATAATGAAAACGATTATCAGTAAAATAGGAGACCACCGCTTGTGGCGCTGAAGAAGTCTGACCTGTATAGCTCACTGTGGAAGAGCTGCGATGAACTGCGCGGCGGGATGGATGCCAGTCAGTACAAGGATTACATCCTCACGCTGCTGTTCGTGAAGTACGTCTCGGACAAAGCCAAGGCCAACTCCAAGAGTCTTACCCGCGTGCCCCAGGGTGGGTCTTTCGACGACATGCTGAAGGCTAGGGGCAACAAAGAGATCGGCGACAAGTTCAACAAGATCATCGCCAAGCTGGCGGACGCCAATGGTCTGCGCAACGTGATCGATCTTGCCGACTTCAACGACCCGGAGAAGCTCGGTAAGGGCCAAGAAATGGTCGACCGGCTAACCAAGCTGGTGTCGATATTCGAAGGTCTGGACTTCCGCGGCTCTCGCGCCGAGGGCGATGATCTGCTGGGTGATGCGTACGAGTACTTAATGCGTCACTTCGCCACCGAATCAGGCAAGAGCAAGGGCCAGTTCTACACGCCAGCGGAGGTGTCGCGGATCTTGGCCAAGGTGGTCGGCATCAATAAGACGACCCGCGCTGACCAAACGGTCTACGACCCCACCTGCGGATCGGGATCGCTGCTGCTCAAAGTTGCTGATGAGGCGCCGCGCGGAATCACGATCTATGGCCAAGAGAAAGACAACGCCACCTGGGCGCTCTCCAAGATGAACATGTGGCTGCACGGTAACGAGGACGCCGAGATCGAGAAGGGCGACACCATCACGAGCCCGCAGTTCACGAAGGGCGCGGAACTTCGCACCTTCGACTTCGCGGTTGCCAATCCACCGTTCTCAGTCAAGTCATGGAACAGCGGCCTGGATAAGGACTACGGGCGATTCGAATACGGCATGCCGCCGGAAAAGAACGGGGACTACGCATTCTTGCTGCATGTGCTCAAGTCGCTCAAAAGCACTGGTAAGGCTGCGGTCATCCTGCCGCACGGCGTGCTGTTCCGCGGCCACGCAGAGGCGGACATTCGCCGCAATCTATTGAAGCGTGGCTTCATCAAGGGAATCATTGGCTTGCCGCCAAATCTGTTCTACGGCACGGGAATCCCCGCATGTATTGTGGTGCTCGATAAGGAAAATGCGGCTGGGCGCACCGGCGTCTTCATGATCGATGCCTCCAAAGGTTTCATGAAGGACGGCCCGAAAAACCGCCTGCGCGCTCAGGACATCCACAAGATCGTCGACACCTTCAACAAGCAGATTGAGATCGACCGCTACTCGCGCATGGTGCCGCTCAAAGAAATCGCTGACGCAAAGAACGGCTTCAACCTCAACATCCCTCGCTACATCGATTCGTCGGAGCCCGAGGATATTCAGGATCTGCACGCGCACCTTCACGGTGGCATCCCCGACCGCGACCTCGACGCGCTGGATGAGTACTGGAAGGCCTTCCCTAGCCTGCGCAGCACCCTGTTTACCGAGAACCGGCCAGGCTACAGCGATCTGGTCATCGACATTGCTGATGTGCAGCAGGCAGTGCTGGAGTCGCCGAAGTTCAAGAAGTTTGCGGCCAAGGTAGATGACATAGTTGATGAATGGTTCGCGGCGCACCGGACACGGCTAGCGAACATCAACGAGGACACGAAGCCGGCCGAGCTGATCGGTGAGATTAGCGAAGACTTGCTGACACGGTTTAAGTCGGTCCCGCTACTGGACGAGTACGACGTCTACGAGCAGCTGATGTCGTACTGGAACGAAACTACGATGCACGACGACGTGTTCATGATCATGAACGACGGGTGGCTTGGTGCAGCTAAGCCCCGCAAGACAATCGAAGACAAGGAGCGCAAGCTGTCCGAAGCTCCCGATCTGATCATCGGCTCGGGACGCAATGCGGCCAAATACAAGATGGATCTCATCCCCCCGTCGCTCATGGTGTCCACGTACTACTACGAAACACAGGACCAGATCAACGAACTGACCGCCGAGGTCGAAGCAGCTGCCCAGGCGATCGAGGAATACGTCGAAGAGCATGCCGTCGAGGATGGAGTGCTGGCGGGAGCGGTGGACGATGACAAGATCACCAAGGCTCTCGCCGCAACACGCCTGCGGGTCGCCAAGCGTGAGAAGTCCGACCCCGATGAGATCAAGGCGCTTGAGCACCTAATCAAGCTCTACGACGCCGAGGCCGCCGCCAAGAAGGCAGTCAAGGACTTGCAGGCCGAACTCGATATGACCGTTCTAAAGGAATACGGCAAGCTCACCGAAGACGATGTGAAGTTCCTTGTATTGGACGAGAAGTGGCACGCCACCATCAAGAGTCGGATTGCCGGTGAGGTGACGTCCCTTACCTATGACCTCGTGGCTCGTATCCAGCAACTTGGTAAGCGGTATGCCCAGACGGTGGGTGCGCTCGATTCGGAACTGGCTGAGCTGGATGCGAAGGTCGCCGCGCATCTGGCGGCAATGGGAGTCAAGCCGTGATGACTGCAACTGGCGCGTGGCCAGCGATGACGCTGGCAGAACTGGGTGGCCAAGTGACGAGTGGGTCGCGAGGATGGGCGAAGTTTTACGCTGACCACGGCCGCCTGTTCGTCCGAATCACTAACCTTCAACGGGACAATATCCATCTCGATCTCACAAATTCCAGGTTTGTCGATATTGACTCCAGCAATGCGGAGGCTCGACGGACACTTCTCGCCCCTGGCGATCTTCTCGTTTCGATCACTGCTGACATCGGAATCATTGGCTACATAGATGACGCCGTGCCGACTCCGGCATATATCAACCAACACATTGCGCGTGTGCGCCTCGACCCGCGGCTTACAGATAGCCGTTTCGTCGCGTACTACTTGGCAAGTTGGGAGCCGCAGCGCCTGTTTGTTGGTGCGACGGATCAGGGCGCAAAAGCTGGCATGAACCTCACGACCGTCGCATCGCTTAAGACGTTGGTTCCGCCCTTGCCAGAGCAGACGCGTATCGCCGACGCTCTAGCTGATGTTGACGAGCAGATCGCAACCCTCGAACGCCTCATTACCAAGAAGCAAGCGGTCAAACAGGGCATGATGCAGCAGCTCCTGACCGGCCGCACGCGCCTGCCTGGGTTCACCCTCTCATGGGAGGACGTTACTCTAAGCAATCTCGCGACTGTCGATGCCGAGGTGTTGCCTGCAAGCACCAATTCGAAGTTGCTGCTCGACTACATCTCACTTGAGAACGTCGACCGTGGAAGGCTGCTCGGCTCTACTCAAGTCGCCTTCAGAGACGCACCGTCAAGGGCGCGGCGGGTTGTCGAACTGAACGATGTGCTCTTTGGGACTGTCCGCCCCAATCTCCAATCACACCTACTTTATACGGGGGAATTGCGTCGCCCCATCGCATCGACAGGTTTCGCGGTGATTCGGACGAACAGGAGCGGGGATCCGGCGTTCGTCTTCAATCTGTTGATGAGCCATCTTACGACTGTTCAGATCGATCGCATCATCGCGGGGTCGAACTACCCCGCAGTGTCGAGCGGCGATGTTCGGAAGCTAGAGTTCTCGGTTCCTTTGATCGACGAGCAGCGAGCAATCGCTGGAGTCCTGACGGACGCCGAGGCGGAGCTTGAGATACTCCGAAGTCGCCTCGACAAAGCTCGCGACGTCAAAGCCGGCATGATGCAGGAGCTGCTCACCGGTCGAACTCGTCTGCCTGTGGAGGTTGCGTCATGAGTGACGTCGGCCAGCCAGAACGCGCTACGCAGAGCCGCGTCGTCAAGCTGTTTGCCGAACGGCTGGGCTATGATTACCAAGGCAATTGGGCGCACAATGACAACAACTCAAATATTAGCGAAGGCCTGCTGGCGCAGAACTTGCGGGCACGTGGTTACGGCGACGACCTCATCACGAAGGCGATTCAACAGCTACAAAAAGCAGCAGCTGTGGGGGCGGGGCACGATCTGTATGAAGCCAACCGGGAGGTATACGGGCTGCTCCGCTACGGAGCCAAGGTCAAACGTGGTGTCGGCGAGAACACCGAGACCGTCAAGCTGATCGAGTGGGACAACGCTGAGGCCAATCATTTTGTCGTGGCCGAGGAAGTCACGGTGCTGGGCCAGCACACCAAGCGCCCGGATGTCGTGCTGTATGTCAACGGCATTGCTTTGGCGACGTTGGAGCTCAAGCGATCCCGCGTGGCAGTGAGCGAAGGCATCCGCCAGACGATCGGCAACCAGAAGCCCGAGTTCATCCGGCCGTTCTTCTCTACCGTGCAGCTGGTGTTCGCAGGCAACGACGTGGAGGGCTTGCACTACGGCGTGATCGACACGCCCGAAAAGTATTGGATGCAGTGGCGGCTGATCAAGGACATCGACGACCAGCAGAGAGCACAGCTTGAACGGGACAGTGCGGGTGTCGAGGGGCTGCTCGACGTGCCACTTGCCCAAGTGTGCAACAAGGAGCGCTTCCTCGATATCGTCCACAACTTCATCGTCTTTGATGCGGGTGTGAAGAAGACGTGTCGGCCAAACCAGTACTTCGGCGTCAAGGCAGCGCAGACGCGAATCGCCACACGCGAGGGCGGTGTCATCTGGCACACCCAGGGGTCAGGCAAGAGCTTGACGATGGTATGGCTGGCCAAGTGGATTCGGGAACATCAGGACGATGCGAGGGTTCTGTTGATCACCGACCGCACCGAGCTGGATGACCAGATCGAAGAAGTGTTCAAAGGCGTCAGCGAGAAGATCTACCGCACGGCAAGCGGCGCTGACTTGATCGATACGTTGAACTCATCAGAGGAGTGGCTGGTCTGCTCGCTGGTGCATAAGTTCCGCAGCGGTGATAGCGACAAGGATTCCGATGATGCTGGCGACGAGTTCATCGCCGAGCTGAAAGCTAAGGTACCTCAGGGATTTGAAGCTAAGGGCAATCTGTTCGTGTTCGTGGACGAAGCGCACCGCACGCAGTCGGGCAAGATGCACGCCGCTATGAAGCAGCTGCTGCCGAGCGCAATGTTCATCGGATTTACCGGCACGCCTTTGCTCAAAAGGGACAAGGCGACCAGTATCGAGACGTTCGGCACCTTCATCCACACGTACAAATTCGATGAAGCAGTCGAGGACGGCGTGGTACTAGATCTCCGATACGAGGCGCGCAGTATCGACCAGCAATTGGTCGCACCCGAAAAGATCGATCAGTGGTTCGACATCAAGACAAAGGGAATGACCGATCTCTCCAAGGCTGAGCTCAAGAAGCGTTGGGGCACAATCCAAAAGGTCGTGTCTGCGGAGCCACGGGCGCGGCAGATCGTCCAGGACATCCTGCTAGATATGGCGATCAAGCCGCGGCTGATGGATGGACGTGGCAACGCCCTGCTCGTGTGTGAGAGTGTTTACCAGGCAACAAAATTCTACGAACTGTTCGTATCCGCCGGGTTCAAGGGCAAGTGCGCCATTGTTACCAGCTACACGCCGAGCGCCAGCGACATTGCCAAGGAAGACTCTGGTGAGGGCAAAACCGAGGCGATCCGCAAGTACGACACCTACCGCAGGATGCTGGCCGACTATTTCGGTGAGTCGGAAGATGCGGCAATGAGCAAGGTCGAGCAGTTCGAGGATGAAGTCAAAGAGAAGTTCGTCAAAGAGCCTGGCCAGATGCGGCTCTTGATTGTGGTCGACAAGCTGCTGACCGGATTCGACGCCCCGAGTGCCACCTATCTCTACATCGACAAGAAGATGCAGGACCACGGGCTGTTTCAAGCCATTTGCCGTGTCAACCGTCTGGATGGCGACGATAAGGACTACGGCTACGTCGTCGACTATCGGGACCTGTTCAACTCCCTGCAGTCCGCCGTTCACGACTACACGTCCGGCGCTCTCGATGGGTACGACAAGCAGGACGTCGAAGGATTATTGACAGACCGTATCGAGCAAGCGCGTGAGGACTTGGACGAAGCGCTGGAGCGTATTCGTGGGATTGTCGAAGCTGTCGAGCGTCCGAAGAACACGCTGCAGTATCAACAGTATTTCTGCGCGATGGAGCCGGGAAACATCGAGCAACTCAAGGCTAATGAGTACAAGCGGGTTGAGCTGTATAGGGCCGTTGCGGCGGTGACGCGCGCATACGCCAACCTCGCCGATGACATGGCAGCAGCCGGGTACAGCGAAGCCCAGGCCGAAGCAATCCGTAGCGAGATCGAACTCTATGCGGCAGTTCGTGCTGAGGTGAAGCTTGGTGCCGGGGAAGACATTGACTTCAAGCAGTATGAAGCCGGGATGCGCAATTTGCTCGATACGTACATCAGCGCCAGCCCGTCTGAAGTTGTGTCGAACTTCCAAGATGCTGGCCTGATTCAATTGATCGTTAAGCTGGGGAAGGGCGCGATTGCCAAGCTCCCGAGCGGGATTCAGAAAGACCCCAAGGCCGTGGCTGAGACGATCGTGAACAACATGCGCAAAGTCATCATTGACGAGCGCCCGACCAATCCCAAGTACTACGAGTCGATGAGCAAGCTGCTCGATGACATTCTGGAGTTGCGCCGCCAGGAGGCACTCGAATATGAGGCGTACCTGGCGAGGCTGCTCGAATTGGCGACCACCCTCGGCACCAAGGAACCGCTGAATGATTATCCCGACGCGATTGACACCGACGCCAAGCGTGCCCTGTATGACTCATTGGGTCGTGACGAGGAGCTTGCCATTGCGGTTGACCGGGCTGTACGTGACCACAAGCGGGCTGACTGGATTGGCAACCCATTGCGCGAGCGCAGAGTGGAAAACGCGATTATCGAGGTGCTTCCCGACGGGTTCGATGCAGAACGACTAGAAGAACTAATGAAACTGGTGACGGCACAACGTGACTACATCTAGCGCCTACCTCACCATCCGCGGCATCGATGTCGATGTCGTCTATAAGGACATCAAGAACCTGCACATAGGGGTCTATCCGCCCATGGGCCGCGTTCGTGTCGCTGCGCCGAAGCGCCTCGACGACGAACAGGTTCGGATGGCAGTAGTGCAACGGTTAACTTGGATCAAGCGCCAGCGAGAACAGTTGCGGTCAACGGCACGTCAGTCTGAGCGTGCGATGGAGACCGGTGAGTCGCACTATGTTTGGGGCCTACGACGCCGGCTGAAAGTGATAGAACGACCAGGCCGGGCGCACCTTGAAATTGAAGGTGACCGGTTGCTGCTTTATGTGCCAGCGCATACCACAGCCGATCGCCGTCGCAAGCATCTGGACAGCTGGTACCGGGCGCAGTTACGTGAGGCTCTGCCTGATCTGATTTCCAAGTGGGAGCAGAGGCTCGATGTCGAAGTCCCACAGTGGACGATCCGGCGCATGAAAACCAAATGGGGATCATGCAATCGGGAGACGCGGCACATCTCATTCAACGTCGAACTAGCTAAGAAGCATCCAGAGTGTTTGGAGTACATCGTTGTCCATGAGATGACGCACTATCTGGAGCGCAATCACGGCATCCGTTTCACGACACTCATGGATAGCTTCATGCCCGACTGGCGCTCTCGCCGCGACCGACTCAACGAATCGCCACTAGCGGACGAGGTTTGGACTGACGGCGCATGACGACTGCGCGCGGCTGGCTCGATGAGTTGACTGCGTATTACACGCCGTCTTCAACCCAGTTCGATGGAGCTCGTAGTCACCGCTTCGCGATCGAAGCTCGTCTCGATACGTACGTCGGCCTGCCCGGTGATCACCGGCATGGCGGCGCGGGAGGCCGCCTGGCCGGCGGCTCGCGGGTGGGCAGCGGTTCGACGACGGTCTCGTCGATGAGGGCGGGCGAAGAACTCCTGATCGGCTTCGGCAAACTCCCGGAAGTGAGGCTCTTGCCCTTAAGGCGAAGGTAGCCCGGGGAACACTGCTGTGACCGATAGTTGGACAGGCTGTAGGCCGCAGTAGCCCGGTTCGGCCGCCGACGCAGGGTATCGGGGTCGAGTTATGCAAAATGGCGACCGCGATTTGTCCGGTGTGACGGATAGGATTCTGACTATGGGAAGGCCGACCCACGCGATGGTGTACACCGGCGGCAGTGCGGCGACGATGGCCGCCGGCGCCGGACCTCTACAATTTCTCGGCCCGCTGCGACAGCTAGACGGCACTGACCGCTGGTACTTGACGTTCTTCGCACTGCCCGAGGGCAAGCGCTTCGAAGAAATCCGCAACCAGGCGACCGAGCATTACCTTCAGGCTGCGGGTAGCGCCGACGCCATGATGCTCGACATCCGCAAGGCTGGCGGGACGCAATGGGGAGCCAACTGGGTCCGGTATGTGATCGGCCATCCCCATACCGGGGAACAGCCCTTGGACGTGGCAATCTCCTTGCCCAAGGGTGACGAGATGGTGAGGGCGACTGAGGTTTTTGACGCCGAGGAAGCAGCGCAACTTTTCATGAGCTATCACAGGACAGGTGACATTCCCCCGGGGTACGAGTTGAGGCCGGTGGAGGGCTACACCGCGGACGGGGGAATCATCGATCTGCGAGACGTCGCTGCACGAGGTTAGGCCAGCCCACTCGGATCGACGATTCCCTGTTCGGCCATCCTCCGGCGAAGCTCCTGTCCGAGTACCCGTAGGGCCGGGTCCCCACTGTCGATCATCTGCTGCGGTGTCAGCTGTGTTCCCCACCCGGGCAGTGAAGGTGCCTCGGTTGCGGGGACGACACCCTCGACGTTCGCGCCCGAGCCGGGAGCGAGGGGTCCCGGGGGCACGGGCTGGTTGGGAGCGCCAGGCGCGGCGCCCTCGACTGGTGACAGCGCTGGGCTTTCCGTCTGTGCTGACGGTGGCTTCCACCCTTCCGGCGGGTAGATAGTCTGAGCATCAACGATAGTGATTTCGCGCCCGTCGAGTACCGCGGTGGCTGGGCGGCCGGGGGTGACGGCGTCGTCGAAGCGCTCTTGGTTCGGCCGGCTGCCGCGTTCGTTGGTCTTAGCCTCAATCCCAATGTATTCATCGGGATTGCCGGTCGGCTCGAGTCCGTCGTAGTAGCGCTGTTGCGGTTCACCGGTCTCGGGATTCTTCACGTCAGGATGGGTCGCGCGTACCTGTTGACGAGTGATAGGGACGCCAGTTTGTTTCTCACGTTCGTCGAGCGCGGCCTTCTCGGCGGCCTTGCCGTCGCCACTATTGCCAGGACCGTAGGTGCCGTCGGCGCTGCGGTTCGGATAATCAGGGTGCGGATCTTTCGGGTTCGGCTGTCCGCCGCTTTCAGTGCCGTCAGTGTCGTCGGCGCCAGTCTGTCCGTCTTCGCCGGTGTCCGAGGATGTCTCATCGGGTTCGTTGCTGACGGCCTGAATCGTCGGGTCTCGCGAAGCGCCTTCGCCGTCGAACTGGATCCCTGCCAGGTCCACGGCTGTGGCTTGCAGTCGCTGTTCGACTTGTGTGTCCGTGGCCACGAGCCGCTCGGCATTCCAGCGGATATCTTCGGCGTGCTCGACCGCGGCCGTATGCCGCGCGGCCATCGTCTCAATGTCGGGCGGGCGGGTGTCGGTCACCGACAAGTCGTCACCGACTCGGAATCCGTCGTCCTCGGCTGCGGTGATCGCGGCTATCACGTCGCCTTTGGCCGCGGTGATGTCGGTAACACCGTTCTCAGCGATGCGAGCGGCCCCGCGAAGAATGGTGCTTTGTTGGCTCACGACTCCGATGTCGGCGGCTACGCGGCTTAGTGCAGCGTCTTTGGCATCGCCGGTCCACAATGTGCCGCCCGGGGTTGCGATGTTCTGTCTGTGCTGATCGAAAGCGTCCTCGGAGGCGGTCGCTGCGGTTCGCCAGGTGCTGGCGGCATCAGTGAGGTGTGTGGTGCTCCACGCCTCGATTTCTGAGCGGGTCAGCACAGCGGCGGGCGATGCCGCGGGGGTCACACCGACACCGAGGTGATCGCGTCGGCCCCCTCCGCATCGGTGGTGTCATAGAGGGCACCGCTGGATGTCAGATCGCCAGCTTGGCCACTGATCCGGCTGGACTGGCGCTGACGTACCGCCGCCAGCGCGGCGTAAACAGCGGTCACCCCGGTGCCGCTGGGCTGCGAGGATGCAGAGCCGCAAATTGCGGGGCTGGCAAGGGTCGTTGCCGCGAGCGTGCTGTTGGCAGCTGCGGACCGCAGGCCCGCGGTGTCGACGTGAAGTTCGTTCGGCATGTCATCCCCCCAGTCGGCGAACACCCTGGTCGCGACCCTATCGCAGGATCTGCACTGGCATGTGCGCCAGTTTCACGGCGGAGGGGCCACTACGGATATCCTCCTTCGTCCCGCCAGCTCCGGCGACCGATCGCGTAGCATGCGCAATCAGGACACTGCCAAAACCGGACACGGTCAGTGCGGCGGAAAACTGGGGCGACCGGGATTCGGCCTGGCCGGCCGTGGCGGCGCAGCTGCGCGGCACCGTCGGCTGCGCGGACCGGGCGACGCTGCTGGCCACCGCGGCGCTCGCCCTCGATCAGGTGGACCGGGTGATCCGGGCGGTCCGCGAATCCGGGGATGCGCGGCGGCCAGCCGATCCGCCCCCGACGCTGGACACCACCCTCGAATTCGACGTCCGGCGGCACTCCATCGTGGCCCGGCGGTGGTCGCGTCATCCGCACTGCACCTGCTGAAAACGATTGTTGCCAGTTGGTGACGGGCCGTTCAGCTGAGTCGTGGATGATGGACTGGTGGCTGACATCAAACGCGGGCGCGCCGCCCGTAATGCGAAGCTCGCGAGCCTGCCCGTCGGCATGGCGGGCCGGGCCGCACTCGGTTTCGGCAAGCGGCTGACCGGCAAGTCGCGCGATGAGGTCAACGCCGAACTGATGGACAAGGCCGCCCGGCAGCTGTTCACCGTGCTCGGTGACCTCAAGGGCGGAGCGATGAAGGTCGGCCAGGCGCTGTCCGTCATGGAGGCCGCGATCCCCGAGCAGTACGGCAAGCCCTACCGCGAGGCGCTGACCAAGCTGCAACGGGAGGCCCCGCCGCTGCCCGCGGCCAAGGTGCACCGGGTGCTCGACGGCCAGCTCGGCACCAAGTGGCGCCAGCGGTTCACCTCGTTCGACGACCAGCCCGTCGCCTCGGCCAGCATCGGCCAGGTGCACAAGGCCGTGTGGGCCGACGGCCGCGAGGTGGCCGTCAAGATCCAGTACCCCGGCGCCGACGAGGCGCTGCGCGCCGACCTCAAGACGATGCAGCGGATGACCGGCGTGCTCAAGCAGCTCGCTCCCGGCGCCGACGTCGACGGTGTGGTCGACGAGCTCATCGAGCGCACCGAGATGGAACTGGACTACCGGCTCGAAGCCGACAACCAGCGCGCCTTCGCCAAGGCCTACGAGGACGACCCGAAGTTCGTCATCCCCCGCATCGTCGCCAGCGCGCCGAAGGTGCTGATCGCCGAATGGATCGACGGCATCCCGATGTCGCAGATCATCCGCGAGGGCAGCACCGAGGAGCGCGACCTGATGGGCACCCGGCTGGCGGAGCTGACCTACAGCGCGCCGCAGCGGCTGGACATGATGCACGGCGACGCCCACCCCGGGAACTTCATGCTGCTGCCGAACGGCCGGATGGGTGTCATCGACTTCGGCGCCGTCGCTCCTCTGCCCGGCGGGCTGCCCGTCGAGCTGGGTCAGATCATGCGTTTCGCGTTGGACGACGACTACGACAACCTGATCGCCACCATGGAGAAGATCGGTTTCATCCAGCCCGGCGAGAAGGTGTCGGTCCAGGACGTCGACGACATGCTGCGCCAGTACGTGGAACCGCTGCAGGCCGGGACCTTCCACTTCACCCGCAGGTGGCTGCAGAAGATGACCGCCGTGCAGCTGGACAAGTCGGTCGCCCAGATCAAGACGGCCAGGCAGATGGACATCCCCGCCAAGCTCGCCATCCCGATGCGGGTGATCGCCTCATCGGTGGCGATCTCGTGTCAGCTCGACGCCCATGTGCCCGTCAAAGCCATTGCGACGGAGCTGGTTCCGGGATTCGCCGACGCAGCATGACCGTCCGGGGCGCCCGGCGGCGGCACTAGGCCGCCGCCGGGTTTCCCTCGGTGTTCTTGCGCGGACGCCCACGCGGCCGCTTGCGCGCGACGACGGTGCCACGGTCGAGGATCTCCCCGCCCCACACACCCCACGGCTCCTGCCGTTCCAGCGCGGCGTTCAGGCACTCGCGCCGGATCGGGCAGTCGGCGCACAGTGCCTTGGCCCGTTCGAGGTCAGCCGGACTCTCGGCGAACCACATGTCGGGGTCGTTGAGATGACATGGCACTGCCGGCAGCTTCCGCTCGAGGCACATACCCTGCGACATCAGTTGATTCCTGCTTCCTGGTCGTTGTTTCCTCGGCCATCTGATTTCTGATGGATCTGGGACCAGGTGCTCGGATCATCTCCGAAAAAACTCTGGCCACGGATCCGGTGACTGCGGGTCCGTGGCCATGTGGCGTGTCGAAGGCGTACCTAGGTGGTGCCCCGATTCACGGACGGACGAGTCGCGGTGGCGGCGCGGCGCTTGCGCGGCGCCGGAATGGCGGCGGCAGGCCACGCCGCAATAGCGGCGGCGGCTGCCGCGGACGCGTGATACGCCGCCCCAGCGCAGGTGCCGGCGACGACATGGAGGGTCCGCGACATGCCGGCAACGCCTACACCGACAAACGCGTTCGTGTTGCTGATCATGATCCGGGCACCCTCCTTCCGACTCGTCGCCCAACGTGTGATTCGAGGCTAAGCCTAACAGCGCAGCCGCACAACCTATTTTCTACCTGCGCTTTTGGCGGAATCTTTGCGATTCCTGGCCGCCTTCAGCCCCTCTCGCGCACCAGGGCCAGCACGTCGGGCCCATACTGCTCCAACTTGCGTGCACCGATGCCCGGAATCGCCACCAGCGCGGCGTCATCGGTGGGCAGCGTCTCGGCGATGGCGATCAACGTGTTGTCGGTGAAGACCACGTAGGCGGGGACTTTCAACTCCTTGGACGTCTGCAGCCGCCACTCCTTGAGCCGCCCGAGCAGTTCCTCGTCGAGGTCGGACGGACAGGACTCGCAGCGGCGCAACATGATCGCCGGTGGAGTGGTCAGCGCGCCGTTGCAGACCCGGCATCGCGGCGTTGCGCCCTTCTGGCGACGGGGCCGACCGGGAGCGGTGTCCGACGAGGCCTGCGGTGCGAGGCCGTTGAGGAACCGCGACGGCCGCCTGCCCTGCCTGCCGCCCGGTGCGCGGGCCAGCGCCCAGCTCAGGGCGAGGTGCACGCGCGCCCTGGTGATGCCCACGTAGAGCAGGCGGCGTTCCTCCTCGACGGGTTCACTGTCGGGGCCGTGGGTCAGAGCGTGCGAGATCGGCAGCGTGCCGTCGGCGAGCCCGACCAGGAAGACCGCGTCCCACTCCAGCCCCTTGGCGGCGTGCAGCGACGCCAGCGTGACGCCCTGCACCACCGGCGGATGCCGGGAGTCGGCGCGCTGACGCAGCTCGACGACCAGGGCGCGCAGGTCCAGATGCGGCCGCAGCGCCACCTCTTCGTCGACCAGTTCGGCCAGCGCGGCGAGCGCCTCCCAGCGTTCGCGCGCCCGGACGCCCGCGGGCGCCTCGGCCGTCAGCCCGAGTGGTTCGAGCAGGCCGCGCACCACCTCACCGAGCCCGGCGCCGGCCCCGTCGTCCTCGGCCCGCTCCGCGGCGCGCTGCAGTGCCAGCAGGGCCTGACGGATCTCCTGGCGGCTGAAGAAGCCCTCGCCGCCGCGCACCTGGAAGGCCACGCCGGCCTCGGTGAGCGCCTCCTCGTAGACCTCCGACTGGGCGTTGATGCGGTACAGCACCGCGATCTCGGCCGGGGAGGTGCCGGACTCGATGAGCCGGGCGATGGCCTTGGCGACGGCGGTCGCCTCGGCGACCTCGTCGGGATGCTCGGAGAACGTCGGTTCGGGGCCGGGTGGCCGCTGCCCGACCAGGTGCAGCTTGCTGCCCGCGATGCGCCCGCGCGCGCCGGCGATCACCCGGTTGGCCAGCGACACCACCTGCGGGGTGGACCGGTAGTCGCGTTCGAGGCGCACGACCGCGGCCTCGGGGTGCCGCCGGGAGAAGTCGAGCAGGTAGCGGGGTGTGGCGCCGGTGAACGAGTAGATGGTCTGGTTGGCGTCGCCGACCACGGTGACGTCGTCGCGGGAACCGAGCCAGGCGTCGAGCACCCGCTGCTGCAGCGGCGTGACGTCCTGGTACTCGTCGACCACGAAACAGCGGTAGCGGTCCCGGAACTCCTGGGCGACCGCCGCGTCGTTCTCGATCGCGGCAGCGGTGTGCAGCAGCAGGTCGTCGAAGTCGAGCAGCGCGGCGTCGTCGTTGCGGGCCTTGAGCGCCTCGTAGCCGGCGTACACCGCGGCGATGCGGGCGGCGTCGAACGGGATGTCGCGGCCGATCTCGGCGACGGCGGCGGCGTAGCCCTCCGGGCTGATCAGCGACGCCTTCGCCCATTCGATCTCACCGGCGAGGTCACGCACGTCGTCGGTGGAGGACTGCATCCCGGCCCGGTTCGCCGACTGCGCCACCACCGAGAACTTGCTGTCGAGCAGCCGCCAGCCGGTGTCGCCGACCACCCGCGGCCAGAAGTACTGCAGCTGGCGGCGCGCCGCGGCGTGGAACGTCATCGCCTGCACCGGGGCGGTGCTGGCGTCGGAGTCCTGATCCAGTGCGCGCAACCGGGCGCGCATCTCGCCGGCCGCCCGTGAGGTGAACGTCACGGCCAGCACCTGGCCCGGCGCCACGTGGCCGGCGGCCACCAGGTAGGCGATGCGCCGGGTGATGGTCCTGGTCTTGCCCGTGCCTGCGCCCGCCAGTACGCACACCGGGCCGCGGGGAGCGAGCACGGCTTCGCGCTGCTCGTCGTCGAGGTCGGTGAGCAGCGGCTCGAGCGACGAGCGGGCCTCTACCGACATGCGGTCCATCTTGACAGGGCGGTGTGACAAAAGCCCGGCGCAGTGCCGGGCATGTTCGGCGCATCGGTTAGGTTGAATCCGTTATGACTGCTTCCGATACCGCCACGTTGACCATGTACACCACCACGTGGTGTGGGTACTGCTCGCGGCTCAAGACCGCCCTGAGGTCCGAGGGGATCTCCTGGAGCGAGGTCGACATCGAGGCCGATCCGGCCGCCGCCGAGTTCGTCGGCTCGGTGAACGGCGGGAACCACGTCGTGCCCACGGTCAAGTTCCCCGACGGTTCGACGCTGACGAACCCGAGCATCAAGGACGTCAAGGCCAAACTGGCCGGATAACCGACGGCGCGCAGTCGCGAAGTGCCCCGACACGCGGCGCGACGCGCGCAATGTGCGTCTGCTCGCGGACGTCAGTCCTGGGCCGCCCAGGACTCGATGATCTCCCTGGCGATCGAGATCGAGCCGGGCAGCAGCAGCCGTGACGGCGAGCGGCTGTTCCAGTCCCCGTGCTCGAGCGCGTCGCGGATCTCGGCCCGGGTGAACCACCCCGCCTCGGCGATCTCCCCGTCGTTGTAGGAGAACTCCTGCTCGGGGTCGCCGATCGCGTGGAAGCCCACCATCAGCGAGCGCGGGAACGGCCACGGCTGGCTGCCCAGGTACTCCACGTCGGTGACCGTCAGCCCGACCTCCTCGGCGATCTCGCGGACCACACACGCCTCGAACGACTCGCCCGCCTCGACGAAGCCGGCGAGGATGGAGAACAACCGTTCCGGCCACACCGTCTGGCGGGCCAGCACCGCGCGGTCGTGGCCGTCGTGCACCAGGCAGATCACCGCCGGGTCGATGCGCGGGAACTCCTCGTGGCCGGTCAGCGGATTCGACCGGCCCCAGCCGGCCTTGATGGGCCGGGTCGGGGCGCCGTCGACCGGACTGAAGCGGGCGCTGTCGTGCCAGTTGAGCAGCGCGGTGGCGGTCGAGACGAGCTGGGCGCTGACGTCGTCGAAGATGTGCCCCGCGCGACGCAGGTCGAGCACCTCCACCGGTTCGTCGCCCTCGGGCGGCTCCAACTCGCCGCGCACCGCCCAGACGTGCCTGCCGTCGTCGAGGCGGCCGAGGAAGACCGCGTCGGCCGGCGGCGCGTCGGCCAGCGCCGCGGCC
>NZ_JAUMSQ010000509.1:0-1865 GCF_030519285.1 Mycolicibacterium arseniciresistens | reverse complement strand
GAGGCGCTCGCCTCGGGCGTCGTCGACGAGAACAACGCGCGCACCCGCTTCCTGCTCGCCGGCCGGCCTGCGCCGCCGCCCACCCGCACGGGCGCCGACCGCACCTCGGTGGTGCTGCGGCTGGCCAACGAGCCAGGGGCGCTGGTCACGGCCATGACCGAGCTGTCCGTCCGTGACATCGACCTGACCCGCATCGAGTCCCGGCCCACCCGAACGGGACTGGGCACCTACGTGTTCTTCCTGGACTTCGTCGGCCACATCGACGACGCCGCCGTCGCCGAGGCACTCAGAGCGCTGCACCGTCGTTGTGCAGATGTGCGCTATCTCGGATCCTGGCCCACAGGAGTGGCTGCCGGTGCGCCGCCGCCCCAGCTCGACGACGCATCGCACTGGCTGGCCGCGCTGCGCGACGGCAGACTCGGTGACGCGGAGGTGAACCAATGAGCGGACGGCTGGTGCTGGTCCGGCACGGGCAGTCGCTGTCCAACGTGGAGCGGCGGCTCGACACCCGCCCACCCGGCCGGGAGCTGACCGACCTCGGCCGCGAGCAGGCCAGGGAATTCGCCCGCGGGCTCGCGCACCCACCGGCGATGGTCGCCCACTCGGTCGCCGTGCGCGCGGTGCAGACGGCCGGCGAGATCGCCGCGCAGGCCGGGCTGCCCGCCCACGAGTTCGACGGCCTGCACGAGGTCCAGGTCGGCGAGCTGGAGGACCGCAACGACGACGACGCGATCGCCGAGTTCGAATCCATCTACCAGCGCTGGCACCAGGGCGACCTCGACGCCGTGATGCCCGGCGGCGAATCGGGCAACGACGTCCTCGACCGCTATGTCGCTGTGCTCACCCAGCTCAGGCTGCGCCACCTCGACGACGACGCCTGGCGCGGCGACATCGTGGTGGTGAGCCACGGCGCCGCGATCCGGCTGGTCGCTGCGGTGCTGGCGGGCGTCGACGGCGGCTTCGCGCTCGACCACCACCTGGCCAACACCGAGCCCGTGGTGCTGGCGCCGGTCACCGACGGCCGCTGGAGCTGCGTGCAGTGGGGCACGCTGACCCCGCCGTTCTATCCCGAGACCGACGTGCACCCGGTGCAGGACGCCCTGGAGTCCGCCGACCCGATGGGCTGACCCGAGCCGCTTCCGGCCGGGTGGGCGTCAACTGACGCGGACGACGGACCCGCCCGCGGCCTGACCGCACTGGCAGCCGATCGCCTCGCAGTCGATGCTGAAGGTGTGCATCACCTCGGGCGTCTCGCAGCCGTCCTCGGTGCACTCCATACGGAACCGGACGTGGTGGACCACCGTGCCATGGCAGTGCTCCAGCCCGGCCCGGCACTCCCGGCACTGGAAACTCATGGCCCGTTCATAGCACCGCCGGCCGACATGATGCGGTTGCCGCGCCTGTCATCCCCGGTCGAATGTCTTCGCGCGAGCGCTCATCCCCAGGTTGATTGTCTTCGCGCGAGCGCTCATCCCCACCCCAACTCGTGCAGGCGTTCCTCATCGATGCCGAAGTGGTGGGCGACCTCGTGGATCACGGTGATCGCCACCTCCTCGACCACCTGCTCCTCGGAGTCGCAGACGTCCAGCAGGGCGTCGCGGTAGATGGTGATCGTGTCGGGCAGCGAGCCCGCGTACCAGGAGTCCCGTTCGGTGAGCGCGACGCCCTCGTAGAGGCCGAGCAGGCCGGGTTCCTCGTCGTGGCGGTCGGCGACCAGCACCACGACGTTGTCGATGGCGGCCGCGAGGTCGGCGGGAATCAAGTCGAGCGCATCCGAGACCAGCTCGTCGAACCTCTGCTGGCCCATCCGGACGCCCACCCGGCTACGGCGCCGGGGGCGGCGGCGGCCCGGGTGCCGGTGCGGG
>NZ_JAUMSQ010000508.1:0-1393 GCF_030519285.1 Mycolicibacterium arseniciresistens | reverse complement strand
CGTGGCCGCGGACCGCGCGCTGCGCGAGCACGGACGGGCGGCGATGCCGTTCGAACTCGCCCGTACCCAGTTGCTCGCCGGCCACCTGCGGCACCGGCTGCGGCAGCGCGAGGCCGCCGCCGATCTGCTGCAGTCCGCGATGCGCACCTTCGAACGGATGGGTCTGCGGTTCTGGGCCGAACGAGCACGGTGGGAGGCGACACAGCTGGCTCCGCGGCAGCGCCCGGGCCTCACTCCGCCGGAACTGCGGGCCGCCGAGCTCGCCGCCGCAGGCCGCACCAACAAGGAGATCGCGGCGGAGCTCTACGTCAGCACCAAGACCGTCGAACTGCACCTGTCCCGGGTGTACCGGAAACTGGGCATCCGCTCCCGGGCGGGGCTGTGGCGGGCCCTGCACGATGCCGATTAGCCGGCGAGCTCCACGAGCACCGGGGCGTGGTCGCTGGCGCCCTTGCCCTTTCGTTCCTCGCGGACGATCTCGGCGTGGGTCACGCGCTCGGCGAACGCCGGTGAGCCCAGGACGAAGTCGATGCGCATGCCGCGCCGTTTCTGGAACGCCAACCGGGTGTAGTCCCAGTAGGTGAAGACGCCTGGGCCGGGTGTGAACGGCCGCACCACGTCGGCGAACCCGGTGTCGACGATCGCGTCGAAGGCCGCCCGCTCCGGCGGGGTGACGTGCGTGCTGTCGCGATAGGCCTCGACGCTCCACACGTCGTCGTCGGTGGGTGCGATGTTCCAGTCGCCGACCAGTGCGATCTGCGCCCGCGGATCGTCGGTGAGCCAGGCGTTGGACGTCTTGCGCAGTGCGGCAAGCCATTCGAGCTTGTATCGGTAGTGCGGTGAGTCGACGAACCGGCCGTTGGGGATGTAGAGGCTCCACACCCGGACGCCACCACACGTCGCGCCGAGCGCCCGCGCCTCGGCGGCGGCTTCGATGTCAGGTTTGTCGCTCCACGTCGGCTGGCCCTCGAACCCGACGGTGACGTCGTCGATGCCGACCCGCGACGCGATCGCCACCCCGTTCCACTGGCTGAAGCCGCAGTGCACCACCTCGTAGCCCAGGGCGGCGAAGGGCATCGTGGGGAACTGCTCGTCGTTGCACTTGGTCTCCTGCATCGCCAGCACGTCGACGTCGGCGCGCGACAACCAGTCGGTCACGCGGTCGACGCGGGCGCGGATGGAGTTGACGTTCCAGGTGGCCAGCCGCATGGGTGACAGCCTACGAGCGCGTCGTCGTCACAGCGCGCGAGCGTCGACGTAGCGCTGCCGGTGCTGGGTGACGAAGCCCATCGACTCGTAGAGGGCGGCGGCGCCGGCGTTGTCGACGACGACCTGGACGTAGGCGCGCGTCGCACCTCGGGCCGCACCCCAGTCGAGCAGCGCGCCGCACAGC
>NZ_JAUMSQ010000507.1:0-552 GCF_030519285.1 Mycolicibacterium arseniciresistens | reverse complement strand
GAAGCCCATCGACTCGTAGAGGGCGGCGGCGCCGGCGTTGTCGACGACGACCTGGACGTAGGCGCGCGTCGCACCTCGGGCCGCACCCCAGTCGAGCAGCGCGCCGCACAGCGTCCGGGCGTGACCGCGGCGACGCCGGTCGTCGGCCACCCGCACCGCCGACATGCCGAGCCAGCGGGTGCCGTCGGGCGCCGAGGTGACGGCGGCACGACCGACGGCGGCGTCGCCGAGACGGCCGAACGTCACCTTGCCGTCGAGCACCGCGGTCAACACGTCGACGGGCACGTCGCGCTGATAGATCTGCAGCCACCGGTCATCCGGATGCGGTGACAGGTCAATCGCCGCGGGGTGCCCGCCGGCCGGGAGCGCACGCGTCATCACGAGCGACTCGATGTGGGTCGGCGCCGACGCAGGCAGCCGCACCAGCCGGTCGGGCACCGAGAGCCACGGCGTCAGTCCGCGCTCGGTGTACCACTCGACGATGCCGGGCAGCGCGCGCAGGTCGGCGCCGGCCAGCAGCGGCAGCGCGGAGTTGCCGCGGTGCGTGTGGCC
>NZ_JAUMSQ010000506.1:0-1968 GCF_030519285.1 Mycolicibacterium arseniciresistens | reverse complement strand
CGGCGGCGGTCTCGGCTCCGGCGCCGGTGGCCGTCTCGACGATGCCCTGCACGCCCTGGAGCACCTGCGCCGGGATCTGGCCGAGCCCGGCGACGGCCTGACCGGCCGTCTGCGCGAGCTGACTCACCTGCTGGCCGGCCTGCTGGCTGAGTTGGCTGAGCATCTGACCCGCACCCGACGATGCGCTGTTCGCGGACGACGGCGATCCCGTCGAACCCGCCGCGGCGTTGATCGCCTCCGCACCCTGCTGGTCGCCCTGTTCGTAGAGGCCCGCCGATTTGAGCAGACCCTCCGCCAGCTGCTGGGCCTTGGACGTCGTCGAGGTCAGTGCGCCGCCGCGGGCGCCGAGCAGATCGCCGAGCGCAGTCGTCACACCCGAGGCGATGTTGCCGTAGGTCGTGGAGACCGCGGAGATGTCGGGGGTGTTCGCAGAGACCTGTGAGACGGCATCGGCGACGTCTCCATGCTGCTGGGAGTAGGTGCGCAGGCTCCCCAGTTGGACGGACAGCGACCCTGACATGTGTCACTCTTTCGGTTCGACGGCGACGTGCAGCAATATTAAAGCCGCACGGTCACTGCTCGTCGCACCAATGTGACGGTCAGCGGAGGCGACCGCCAGGGACCGGCAGGGGAGCGGGCGCGTCGGGCACCGGGACCGTGGTGACGTCCGGGAACGGGAAGTCCAGACCGTCGCCCCAGGCGGCTCGGATCCTCTGTGCCCCGTCGTCGTCCACCCCGTCGTACGTGCGCGCCGCCGTGCGCAACATCTCCGCGATCGCGTCGCCGCTGCCTGCGGTTGTCTGCAGGCTTCCCAGGCGCGCGCCGAGCAGTTCCTTCAGCGCGGCCTGCATGCCGAATCCGATGGTGCCGTGCGTCGACGCCACCCCGGCCGCGTCGGGAGCGCGCTCGGCCGCCCGGGCGATGTCGGTGGCGACGTCGGCGTGGGCACGTGAGAACGCGCGCAGATCGCCGGTTTCGACGGACAACGGCTCACTGCTCACGACGCACCTCCTGGCTCGGCTGGTGTGTCGAGCTTAAGCGCGAGCTGTGGGCGCGATGTGCACCAATTTCGATGGGCGGCGCGAACCTACGACGGACGGGATGCCGTCGCCTGACGACGCGCATCGCGCGCGGCGCCGCGCATCCCGACCGCATCGAATTCTGCGGCGACCGCGTCCAGCGCCGAATGGTCCCCTGCAGTCAGAGCTTTGGCGTACTCGAGGGTGAGCCTGCCGAGTACGCAACTCACGTCCAGCCGCGCGAGCGTGTCGGCCGCCCGCGTGTCGCCCAGCCGCACCGCGTCCAGCAGCGCCCGCAGCGCCATCGCCGTCTGCCCGCCCCGCTCCGCCGTCTTGGCCGCGTCCCTCGCGGCCGCCACCGCCGCGTGCACGTCCCGGCGCGCGTGGTGCGTCCACGCGCGGGCCAGCATCAGTTCCGGAGCGAACAGCATCGACTTGAGGCCGTGCCGGGACTCCGCGCGCGCCAGGGTCTTTCCCGCCTCGACCGTCGCGCCCTGCTGACCGAGGGCCTGGGTCAACAACATCCACGCCAGCGACGCCCATGAGTATCCGGTCGGTGTCAGTTCCGCCGTGGCGCGGCGCAGCAGTTCGGTGGCGGTGTCCAGGTCACCCTGGGCGATCAGCACGTCGGCGAGGACCACCTCGCCGATCGCCCGGCCCGGCTGCTGCAGCTGCGCGTCATCGGCCAGCTCCCGCGCCAGCTCCGCGGCCCGCTGCAGCTCGCCGGCCATCAGCAGCGCGGTGGTCTGGCCGAAGCCACTGGTGAAGCGCAACAGGCCCGGATGGTCGGCGGCCTGCGCCCGCTCGGCCATCGCGTCCACCTCGGCGAATCGGCCGAGCCTGGCGCAGGCGAGTGCGGCGGCCGAGGCCGCCCAGCCCACCGCCGTGCCGTCGGCCTCGGGCGTCGCCAACACCTCGGTGGCGATCTCCACCGCCCGGGCCGGCGTCC
>NZ_JAUMSQ010000505.1:0-1265 GCF_030519285.1 Mycolicibacterium arseniciresistens | reverse complement strand
CGCCACTGCGTGCCGGGCAGGTCGCCCGCCCACGGGGTGTCGGCGCCGATGCCGTGTGACACCTGCGCGCCGTGGCAGTGTAGGGCGGCCACCGCGGTGGCGACGGCGCGCACCTCGGCGGTCTGCCTGCGCAGCACCGGGACGACGGCGTGCTCGTCGATGCCGAGGTGCAGCAGCGTCTCGACGATCGAGTGCGCCACCACGGGGTGGGCGGACACCTCGAGGAACAGCCGGTGGCCGTCCTGGGCCGCGGCCGTCACGGCCTCAGCGAACCGGACCCGTCCGCGCAGATTGGCCACCCAGTAGTCCGGGTCGCGCGGGGCCGTCGACCGGGGGTCGGCGAGCGCCGTGGTGTAGAGCGGCACCGTCGCCTGCCGTGCGGACGGCAGGGTCGCCACGAGCCGGGCGAGCTCCCCGGTGAGCCCGTCCATCGCCGGACTGTGGAACGCCACATCGGTGTTCACCCGGCGCACCACGACACCCTCGTCGTCCCACGCGCGGCTCACGGCGTCCACCGCGTCGGCGACACCGGAGATGACCGTGGACTCCGCGGAGGCGCTGATGGCGGCCACCACGTCGGTGCGCCCCGCGAGCCGCCGCGCGGCGTCGTCGAACGGCAGCCGGACCAGGGCCATCGCGCCCTGTCCCATCACCGACCGGAAGCCCCGGGCGCGGTAGCACGCGACGGCGGCACCCTGCCGAAGGTCGAACACGCCGGCCACGACGCACGCGGCGACCTCACCGACCGAGTGGCCGATCACCGCCGCCGGCGTGACTCCGCGCTCACGCAGCACCGCGGCGAGGCCGACCTGCATGGCGAACGTCAGCGCCTGGACGCGGTCGGTGCCGCCGAGTTCGCCGGTGCTGAGCGCCTCGCGTGCCGAAAAGGCCAGCTCGGCGCCGAACACCTCGTCGACCTCGTCGATGACGCGGGCGAACACCGGCTCGGCCGCGATCAGCTGGCGGCCCATGCCTGCCCAGTGCGACCCGTGGCCGGAGAACACCCACACCGCGTCCCTCGGCTCGCCGGCCGGGATGACGCCGGTGACGAGGTTGGGGCTGACGTCGTCGCGGGCCAGCGCATCGAGTCCGGCGACCAGTTCGTGGTGCTGCTCGGCGATCACGGCGGCCCGGACCGGTTCGTGGGCCCGGCGGGCCCAGAGCGTGGCGGCCACCTCGGGCAGCGGTCGGTCGACACTTCTGAGGTGGTCTGCCAGCGCCTCGGCCTGGCCCTCCAGCCGGACACCGGAGCGTGCCGACAGCGG
>NZ_JAUMSQ010000504.1:0-734 GCF_030519285.1 Mycolicibacterium arseniciresistens | reverse complement strand
AGAGCGTGGCGGCCACCTCGGGCAGCGGTCGGTCGACACTTCTGAGGTGGTCTGCCAGCGCCTCGGCCTGGCCCTCCAGCCGGACACCGGAGCGTGCCGACAGCGGGACGACGACCGGTCCGGCGTCGGCGTGGCCGTCGTCCGCCCGCGCCGCCGCCGGCGACTCCTCGAGCAGGATGTGGGCGATGGTGCCGCCGTACCCGTAGCTGCACACCGCGGCCCGGCGCGGCGTCTCGCCGCGTGGCCACGGCTCGGTCTCGGTGGGCACCCGCAGCCCGCTGGTGGCCCAGTCCACCGCGGGGGTGAGCCGGCGCAACCCGGCGGTCGGCGGGATCGCCTCGTGGTGCAGCGCGAGCACCGTCTTGATCAGCCCGAGCACGCCCGCGCCGCCCTCGAGGTGGCCGATGTTGGGTTTGACCGAACCGATGCGGCAGGGGTCGTCGGCGGGCCGGCCGGCGCCGTACACCGCGGCCAGTGCCCCGACCTCGGTGGGATCGCCTGTCGGCGTTCCGGTTCCGTGCGCCTCGACGTAGCCGACGCTGGACGGCGCGATGCCCGACGTCCGGCAGGCGCGGGCGAACATGTCGGCCTGCGCCTCGCCGTTGGGCGACATGATGCCGACCGTGCGGCCGTCCTGGGCGACCGCACCGCCGCGGATCACCGCCAGCACGCGGTCACCGTCGCGCCGCGCGTCGGCGAGGCGTTTGAGCACCACCACACCGGCGCCCTCACCG
>NZ_JAUMSQ010000503.1:0-2058 GCF_030519285.1 Mycolicibacterium arseniciresistens | reverse complement strand
CCGGAGTTCCGGCGGGAGCCGGTGCGCCCGCAGGCAACGGAGTACCCGCACTGCCTGCGGGAACCGGCTGGGTTCCCGCGGGAACCGGCTGGGTTCCTGCGGGGACCGGGGCACCCTCGGGCAGCGGCGTGCCCGCACTGCCTTCCGGCAGCGGAACACCGTCAGGTCCGACGGCGACCGGGGTGCCCTGTGCGCCCGGCGCGGCCGGATCGGTCTCGTTGCTCGCCGGGGCGGGCGTCAGCTCGTCCTCCGCCGTGGCCGGCGCCTCGTCGGCGACCTCTGCAGGAGCGGCCGAGCTACCCGAGGGGTAGTTCGAGGTGCCCGGAGCCGTCTGCGGCGCGGCCGGCGGCTCGTCCCACGCCAGGACGTCACGCCCGCCGGCGTTGTAGACGACGGTGTCCGGCGCGGGGCCGGTCACGTCGAAGTAGATCTTGCCGCTGGTCTCCTGACCCTGCGCGATGGTTGCCGGATTGACACCCTGCGGTGTGGCCACCTGGAACAGCGCGCGGTAGTTCTGGCCGTCCGCGGCGCGGGCGTTGAAGTTGGACACGATCGGCGTCGCCGATCCCGCCACGGCCTTGTCGGTCGCGGTGGCTTCCCACAGCGTGCCGCGCACCTGGTAGGGAATGGTGTCCGAGCTGGGCTTGAGGCCTGTCACCGTCCACTGCTGGATGACGTTCCCGTCGCGCAGTTCTGCCTGGCTGCCCAGGTCCTGGGTGGTGACACCGGCCGTGTCCGCGCCCGCGATCGGCGCCGCGATGACGCCTGCGGCTCCCGCAGCGAAGGTTGCTGCGGCCAGTGCATTGGTGATGATCGTGATCTTCAAGGTTGTTCGCTCCTGAGTCGTCCGACTGCCGACTCCCCCGGTCTTAGGGAGGTCACAGACTCGAAGTTAGCAGGTCGTTCGGCACAAGATCATCCCCGCCTGTCGTGAACGCTGCGCCAACGGGGCCGGTCCGTCACGTGCGAAGCACCGCCAAGACGCCTCGTCACCACCGCTTTCGGCGGTCGTTGGTGCTTGCTGGCGAACGAACTCAGCCGCGATCGCGGATGCGATCGTCGTGAGTCGGAAAGTGCGAGGCGAGGATGGCGGCGATCTCCAGGAAGCGCCGACGGGTCGCCTGGGACATCTCGCTGGTGCGGTCGATGACGCCACCCGGCCGCAGGTGTCCGTCGAACGGCACCTCGACCACCGCCTGACCCTGGCCGGCGAACTGCTGGGCCAGGATCGACCGGGTGCGTTTGTCGGCATGGCCGTCGGAGTCGTTGAGCACCACGACCGTGCGCTGCAGCAGACCGTTCAGCCCGCGGTTGGCCAGCCAGTCCATCGTCTGCCCCGCGGCAGCGGCGCCGTCGACCCAGGGCGAGGACACCACGATCAGCGCGTCGAGGTCACGCAGTACCTCCTGCGTCACCGGGGAGTCCATCGTGGAACTGCAGTCGACGACGGAGATCGAGAAGTACCGGTCCAACCGCGAGGTGGCCTCGCGGTAGATCGCAGGGTCGAGCACCCGGCGACGGGCCGGGGTGGCCTCACCGGCCAGGACGAACAGACCGGCGGCGTTGTTGCCGACCCTGCTGCGGACGTCGGCGAACGAGTCCAGGTGCTGGTCACTGGCCAGTTCCCAGTACGAGCCCTGCGCCTTCGGGTCGACCCGGCTGCCCAGTTTCCCGAACGCCGTGTCGGCGTCGATGGCCACCACGCGGTCGTCCTGGCGGAGTTCGGCGAAGATCGACCCGATGCTCGCCGACACCGTCGTCTTGCCCACGCCGCCCTTGCCCATCACGCCGACCTTGTAGTGGCCGCGCAGCGCTCCCCGGATCTTCGCCTCGAGTTCGGCCTGACGCAGCTCGTCGGCCGAGGGACCGGGATTGATCGCGCCGAAACTCGCGCGGTAGACGAGCCGCCGCCAGCCGCGTTGCGGAGGTGTCCGGCGGGCGGGCACCAGGTCGTTGACCCGGATGCGGTCAGCGTAGGAACCGCTCGGCGGCGGCGCCGCGATGCGGGCGTCCGGACCGTAGGCGGCAGCCGGCCACGGGCGCGGCGCCGCTCCCGGC
>NZ_JAUMSQ010000502.1:0-2188 GCF_030519285.1 Mycolicibacterium arseniciresistens | reverse complement strand
CGGGACCGCCGGGACCGAAGGGGCCGCCCCGCTCCGGACCGCCGGGGCCCATCATCGGCGGCGGTCCGCCGTGGTGCATCATCACGCGGTCACCGTGGCCGGGCCCGCCGCGGTGGCCGCCGCCGTCGGAGGCCTTGCCGAGGATGAAGCCGGAGAAGAAGACCACCGCGACGATGAACACGACGCCTGCGACGATGCCGACCCAGGCGGCGGCGGTGGTGACGCGGCTGCCGCGCCGCGGTTCGCGCTCGATCACCGGCGTGGTCGATTCGGTGATGACGGGACGCGTTGCCGTTTCGGAGGTCGCCGGTCCGGAGGATGAAGGTGTTTCGGTCATGACTCACAGCCTGCAAGCGGTGGTGAAGCGCTGATCCAGAATCAGCTATGAATCCGCTGTGAGCGTGTACACCGGCTCGTAGTCTCACGCCATGGCGACCTTTGCCCTGGTCCACGGCGGCTGGCACGGCGCATGGTGCTGGGAGTCGCTCGCTCCCGTGCTGGAGCGCCATGGGCACACGGTTGTCACGATGGACCTCCCGTGCGACGACGCGTCCGCGAGTCTGGACACCTATGCCGATGTCGTGTGCGCCGCCCTCGAAGGAAGCGGCGACGACGTGGTGCTGGTCGGGCATTCCCTGGGCGGCCATACGATTCCGTTGGTCGCGGCCCGACGGCCGATCCGGCATCTGGTCTATCTCTGCTCGGTCGTCCCGAGGATCGGCAGCAGCGTGATGGACCAGGCGGCCGACGAGCCGGACATGTGGAACCTCGGCTTCATTCAGGGGCTGACGGTCGACGAACACGATCGGCAGGTATGGGTCGATCTCGACGTGGCCCGCAGGCACCTCTTCGCAGACTGCGACGACGCCACCGCGACCGCCGCGATCGGCCGGCTTCGACCGCAGGCCGATCACCCGATGGCGCAGACCTTTCCGCTGGCCGAACTCCCAGCGGTCGGCTGCACGTACATCGTCTGCACCGACGATCGGATGATCAACCCCGAATGGTCGAGACGGGTGGCACGCGATCGGCTCGGCGCCGGCGTGGTCGAGCTCCCCGGCAGCCATTCGCCGTTCCTGTCCCGCCCGCAGGCCCTCGCGGAGGTACTGCTCGACCTGGTGTAGCTCGAAATCACCAGGGCTTGAACGGGTTCACTGCGAACTGGATCACCCGGTACGGCGTCCCGCCGCGCGGCATGGTGTTCCACTGGCTGACGAACACCCGCACCTCGTCGAGCGTGGAGCCCGGCGAGATGTAACCGCCGTACGGTTGGGCCAGCCGGTTGACCTCCGGCGGCGGCAGCCGATCCACGGGTTCGGGCCACTCCGGCCAGTCGGTGGCCACCACCACCGTCGTCACCGGCGCCGTGCCCAGGCCCGTCGGGGCGTCTGCCACCCGGACCTCCATGTTGCCGTTGCCCGCGTTGAAGTACGACAGCACCGTCTTGCCGTCGATCTGGCGCACGCTCATCTCACCCACCCGGTCGCCCCACAGCGGCGTGGCCGGCTTGCCCCAGCCGCCGTCCGGACCGGGCAGACCCGACCAGCCCTCCCAGGTCGACCGGTCGGTGAAGGTGTCGGGCTTCGCGCGGTAGAGCACCACCGGTGCGGTGCGGTCGAAGTTGTTGGCCACGATGTACACCCACCCGCCGGGCGAATCCGCCGTGGGGATCGGGTCGTAGTAGCCGCTGATCTGTGACTGCCTGCCGCCGTCGTGGCCGGCCTCCCGCACCGACCCCTCGATCGTCGGCCACTCCCCTTCGGCGGCAGACGCTTTCACCAGTCTCGACGACTGCGGCCGCAGATCGCGGGTGGTGGTGATCATCATCCAGTTCTCCCGGTTGACCTGCACCACCCCGGCGGGCAACTGCGACGACCCCGGCGGCGTCGGGTCGGCGAGCAGCGGGGTGTCGACTCCGGACACCCCGTCGTAGCGCACGCCGTTCGGATCGCCGACGGACTCCGCGTCGACGTGCAATGCGATCGGCGAGTACCACCCGCCGTACCCCACGCCCTGGCCGGCGAAGCTGTCGCCGCACACCTGCAGGATTCCGCTGGGGAATTCCATGAACTCGCACAGGTCGGTCGCGCCGATACCGTAGTCGCTTGTCGCGGTGCCGGTTCCGGCGGTCGGCCCGAGGCGGAGCACCTGTCCGGGCGCCAGCGGCGGCAGCACCGGGCCCGGTGCG
>NZ_JAUMSQ010000501.1:0-2195 GCF_030519285.1 Mycolicibacterium arseniciresistens | reverse complement strand
GGTTCGAGCCTCGGCGGCGCCGCACCCACCGTGCCCGCCGCGGCGCTGCCCGCCGGCTCGGTGGAGCAGGTGGCGGCCAAGGTGGTGCCCAGCGTCGTCAAGCTCGAGACCGACCTCGGCCGGGCATCGGAGGAGGGGTCGGGCATCATCCTGACCTCCGACGGCCTCATCCTGACGAACAACCACGTGGTCGCGGCGGCGACGGGTGAACCCGGCGGCCGCGGCGCGCCGGGCTTCCCCGGGCTGCCGGGCAACGCCGGGTCGCAGCCTCCGGCGCAGACCAAGGTGACGTTCTTCGACGGCCGCACCGCGTCGTTCACCGTCGTGGGCACGGATCCCAGCAGCGACATCGCGGTGGTGCGTGCCGAGGGGGTGTCCGACCTGACGCCGATCACGCTCGGCTCGTCGGGCAACCTGCGGGTGGGGCAGGACGTAGTGGCGATCGGGTCCCCGCTCGGCCTCGAGGGCACCGTCACCACCGGCATCATCAGCGCGCTGAACCGCCCGGTGGCCGCAGGCGGCGACACCCGCAACCAGAACACCGTGCTCGACGCCATCCAGACCGACGCCGCGATCAACCCGGGTAACTCCGGCGGTGCGCTGGTCAACATGAACGGCGAACTGGTGGGCGTCAATTCGGCCATCGCGACGATGGGCGGCGACTCTCCGGAAGCGCGAAGCGGCTCGATCGGTCTCGGCTTCGCGATCCCCGTGGACCAGGCCAAGCGCATCGCCGACGAACTGATCCAAGACGGCAGCGCGTCGCGCGCGTCGCTCGGCGTCCAGGTCAGCGACGACACCGCGACCGACGGCGCCAAGATCGTCGAGGTCACCGGCGGCGGTGCCGCCGCGGCGGCCGGCCTGCCCAGCGGCGTGGTGGTGACCAAGGTCGACGATCGCGTGATCAACAGCGCCGACGCCCTCGTCGCCGCGGTGCGGTCGAAAGCCCCTGGTGAGAAGGTCACGCTGACCTACCTCGACCCCTCCGGCAAGCCGCAGACCGCGCAGGTCACCCTCGGCAAGGCAGAGCAGTGATGTCGGGCGACGGTCTGGAGACCGTGCTGGTGGCTGCGCCGCTGTCCGGCCCCGGATATACGGTTGCACTCATGGAACAGCCAGGGGAGTTGGTGGGCCGCGCACTGGTCGTCGTCGTCGACGACCGCACCGCGCACGGCGAACAGGATCACAGCGGGCCGTTGGTCACCGAACTGCTCGGCGAGGCCGGGTTCGTGGTCGATGGTGTCGTGGTGGTCTCCGCCGATGAGGTCGAGATCCGCAACGCGCTCAACACCGCGGTCATCGGCGGTGTCGACCTGGTGGTCTCCGTGGGAGGCACCGGGGTCACCCCGCGCGATGTCACGCCGGAGGCCACGCTCGACATCCTCGATCGCGAGCTGCTGGGGATCTCCGAGGCGCTGCGTTCCTCGGGTCTCTCGGCGGGAATCGTCGACGCGGGACTCTCCCGCGGACTGGCCGGTGTCTCGGGCAGCACGCTGGTGGTCAACATCGCGGGTTCGCGTGCCGCGGTGCGCGACGGGATGGCGACGCTCAATCCGCTGGCTGTCCAGATCATCGGTCAGCTGTCCAGCCTGGAAATCTGACCGCCGCAAATGTGATGTTGATCACAGGGTGGTTCTGAAGTGACTGATCCCGCACGGCGCCCGGCGCCGCCAGTTAACGAGGTCTTCGGCGACGTGCTGCCGGACACCACTGCCGATGAACGGGACCAGGGGTCGTCGGACGCCGGCGCGCAGCACGACGACTGGCTTCGCGAAAACCGTCCTCCCCACCACGAATGACCGGCTGCGCTTGGGCGAGGCCAGGATTCCGCGGCGCCTGCGCCGTCGCGGTGACCTGACCCCACCCCATCGGCGCGCGCCACGGCTTCTGGCGTCGCGGGCCGCGTGTTCGAAGCCGGGGCAGCCGGCGCCTCGGTCACTGCGATCAGCAAATTGACGCCTTTTCGGTGAAATTCCGGCGCGCGATCATAGCTAGGCGTTGCCGCCGTGTGGCCGCGCCGTTATGTTCCTCCTGTCAACGCTGAGCAACCCGTAAGAGCTGATTGTGAAGTCTCTAATTCGCTCCACATGAAGATCTTGCGAGGTGTGTGGTTGTACGGACGGCCAGGCACCGGCAGCACGAGCTAGGGGGAACATGAAGGCAATCAGTCGGGTGCTGATCGCGTTGGTTGCGGC
>NZ_JAUMSQ010000500.1:0-2220 GCF_030519285.1 Mycolicibacterium arseniciresistens | reverse complement strand
GACCGCCCCGCGCCGCCGGGTGTACCGGCCGGCGCCGACTCCGACGCCGCAGACGCTGGGCGCCATCGTCGCGGTGCTGCGCAAGGTCGCGGTCGCGCCGTTCGGGAACACGCGGCTGGACCCCGGCGTTGCGATAACGCAGTTGCAGGACGCCGCCCTGACCCAGACGTCGGTGGTGATCGGCTACGTCGACCCCGCCGGCATCGCGACCCAGCGGGTGGTCGCACCGATCAACGTGCGCGGCGGGCAGCTCACCGCCTACGACCCGGCATCCGGACGGGTACGCGAATTCGCCATCCATCGCGTCACCTCGGTGGTGTCGGCCGACAGCGAATAGACGCAGGATGATGGAGAAGATGACGCACCAGCGAGACCCGCATGACTGACGGCCCACTGATCGTCCAGTCCGACAAGACGGTGCTGCTCGAGGTCGACCACGAGCAGGCCGGGGCGGCGCGGGCGGCCATCGCACCGTTCGCGGAGCTCGAACGCGCCCCCGAGCACATCCACACCTACCGGATCACCCCCCTGGCGCTGTGGAACGCCAGGGCGGCGGGCCACGACGCCGAGCAGGTGGTCGACGCGCTGGTGTCCTTCTCCCGCTACGCGGTGCCCCAGCCCCTGCTGGTCGACATCGTCGACACGATGGCCCGCTACGGCCGCCTGCAACTGGTCAAGAGCCCCGTGCACGGTCTCGTGCTGGTGAGCCTGGACCGTGCGGTGCTCGAAGAGGTGATGCGCCACAAGAAGATCGCCCCGATGCTGGGCGCCCGCATCGACGACGACACGGTGATCGTGCATCCCAGCGAGCGCGGCCACATCAAGCAGCTGCTGCTCAAGATCGGCTGGCCCGCCGAGGACCTCGCCGGGTACGTCGACGGCGAGAAGCACGCCATCGATCTGCGGCAGGACGGCTGGGAGCTGCGCGACTACCAGGAGATGGCGGCCGACTCGTTCTGGGCGGGCGGCTCCGGGGTGGTCGTGCTGCCGTGCGGCGCGGGCAAGACGCTCGTCGGCGCGGCGGCGATGGCCAAGGCGGGCGCGACGACGCTGATCCTGGTCACCAACACCGTGGCGGGCAGGCAGTGGAAGCGCGAACTGATCGCGCGTACCAGCCTGACCGAGGAGGAGATCGGCGAGTACTCCGGTGAACGCAAGGAGATCCGACCGGTCACGATCGCGACCTACCAGGTGATCACCCGCCGCACCAAGGGTGAGTACCGCCACCTCGAACTGTTCGACAGCCGCGACTGGGGGCTGATCATCTACGACGAGGTGCACCTGCTGCCCGCACCGGTGTTCCGGATGACCGCCGATCTGCAGTCCCGGCGCCGGCTGGGGCTGACGGCCACGCTGATCCGCGAGGACGGCCGCGAGGGCGACGTGTTCAGCCTGATCGGGCCCAAGCGCTACGACGCGCCGTGGAAGGACATCGAGGCCCAGGGCTGGATCGCGCCCGCCGAGTGCATCGAGGTACGGGTCACGATGACGGACAACGAGCGGATGCTCTACGCCGTCGCCGAACCCGAGGAGCGCTACAAGCTGTGCTCCACCGTGCACACCAAGATCGCGGTGGTCCGCTCGATCCTGGAGAAGCACAAGGGCGAGCAGACGCTGGTGATCGGTGCGTACCTCGACCAACTCGACGAGCTGGGCCGCGAACTCGACGCGCCGGTGATCCAGGGGTCGACCAAGACCGCCGAACGCGAGTCGCTGTTCGACGCGTTCCGGCGCGGCGAGATCTCCACCCTGGTGGTGTCGAAGGTGGCCAACTTCTCCATCGACCTGCCGGAAGCCTCTGTGGCGGTACAGGTTTCGGGCACATTCGGCTCGCGGCAGGAGGAGGCGCAGCGGCTGGGCCGGTTGCTGCGACCCAAGCACGACGGCGGCGGCGCGGTGTTCTACTCGGTGGTCTCTCGCGACAGCCTGGACGCGGAGTACGCCGCCCACCGGCAGCGGTTCCTCGCCGAACAGGGCTACGGCTACATCATCAAGGACGCCGACGACCTGCTCGGCCCGGCGATCTGACGGCGCCGTGTCACCACGAGTTCCCCCGGTGACCACGCACCCGCCGCGCTGAGGCGATAGCCTCGACACCCATGACCGCACGACGGCGCGCTCGCGCTGCCTCGAACACCCCCGCCGTCAGGATGGCGCTGGCCGGCCTCGCCGTCGGCTTCGGCGCCCTGGTCGCCGCGACACCCGCCGCCGCCCAGCCCG
>NZ_JAUMSQ010000050.1:0-35667 GCF_030519285.1 Mycolicibacterium arseniciresistens | reverse complement strand
GCCGCGGCGGCGCTGGCCGCCGTGCTGCTGTCCGCCCTCACCGGATGCCAATGGCGCGGGCTGAATTCGCTCACCCTGCCCGGCACCGAGGGCTCCGACGACGGGTCCTACACGATCCAGGCGCAGCTGCCCGACGTGGTGGTGATCCAGCAGAACACCCGGGTCCGGGTGGCCGACGTCAACATCGGCAACGTCACCAAGATCGAGGTGCAGAACTGGCACGCACTGGTCACCATGCGCATCGACGGCGACGTCGAACTGCCGGCCAACGCGACCGCCAAGGTCGGTCAGACCAGCCTGCTCGGATCCATGCACATCGAGCTCGCCCCGCCCACCGACGCCCCGCCGCAAGGCAGGCTGCACGACGGCTCGGTGATCCCGCTGTCGTCGGCCGCCACCTACCCGACCACCGAACAGACCCTGGCCTCGGTGTCGGTGTTGCTCAACGGCGGCGGGCTCGGTGAGCTGCAGGAGATCAACAAGGCGTTCGCGACGGCGCTCGCGGGCCGCGAGGACGTCATGCGCAGCCTGCTCACCCAGCTCGACGTCTTCATCGGCCAGCTCAACGTGCAGACCGACGACATCATCACGGCCACCGAACGATTGAACGCACTCGCCGGTCAGGTCGCGGAGAACGACCGCACGGTCGACCGCGCGCTGACCACCATCCCGAAGGCACTGTCGGTACTGGCCGAGCAGCGGGCGAATCTGGTCGAGGCCATCGACTCGCTCGGCAAGTTCAGCGCCATCGCCACCTCGACGATCGACCAGACCCGTGAGGCCCTGGTGGCGAACCTGCGCAGCATCGCCCCCGTCTTCCGCGAGCTGGCCGACGCCGGTCCGGCGCTGACCAAGGGCCTGGACTTCCTGTCCACCTATCCGTGGGTCAAGAGCACACTGCCGAACTGGTTCCGCGGCGACTTCGCCAACATCAGCCTCGTCATCGACCTGACGCTGAGCCGGTTGGACAGCAGCCTGTTCACCGGTACCAGGTGGGAAGGCGACCTCACCGAACTCGAACTGCAGTGGGGCCGCACGATCGGCCAGATGCCCAGCCCGTACACCGCGGCCAATCCGCTGATCGCGCCCTACCACTTCGGCGGGTACTGACCATGCTGCGCCTGTCCCGCACGGTGTGGACCCAACTGGCGATCCTCGCCGCGATCACGGTCGTCGCGTGCAGCGTCATGGCGTTCGGCTTCGTCAAGGTTCCCGCGCTGCTGGGCGTTGGCCGGTACGAGGTGACGCTGGACCTGCCCGCGTCGGGCGGGCTGTACCCGACGTCGGTGGTCACCTACCGCGGCACCGAGATCGGCCGAGGCACCGCAATCGACGTCACCCGCGAGGGTGTGCGCGCCGTTTTGAAACTCGACTCGGGCACCCCCGTTCCGGCCCAGGTGAGCGCCGCGGTGCACAGCCGGTCGGCCATCGGCGAACAGTTCGTCGAACTCACCCCCGAACCCGGCACGCCCGGCGAGCCGCAGCGCACGCTGCGCGACGGCGATGTCATCCCGGCCGGCCGGACGCAGATCCCGCCCGACATCGGAAACCTGTTGGACGCCACCAACACGGCGCTGCAGGCGATCCCGAAGGACAATCTGCGCACCGTCGTCGACGAAGCAGCGACCGCGGTGGCCGGGCTCGGCCCCGAACTGTCCCGCATCGTCGACGGCTCGACCTCGCTGGCGATCGAGGCCGGCCGAACCATCGACCCGCTCACCCAGCTGATCGACCAGAGCCCACCGGTGTTCGACTCGCAGGTGCGGACGGCCGACTCCATCGCCACCTGGGCGGCGCGCATGCGGACGATCACCGGACAGCTCGCGGCGCAGGACGGCGCCTTCGCCGATCTGCTCGTCCAGGGCGGACCCGCGCTGGCCGAGGGCAGGGCGCTCTTCGACAGGGTCGCACCCGCGCTGCCCGTCCTGCTGGCCAACATGGTCAGCCTCGGCGAGATCGCGGTGACCTACCGGGCCGACATCGAGCAGCTGCTGGTGCTGTTCCCCCAGGGCACCGCCGTGATGTCGGCGATCG
This sequence comes from Mycolicibacterium arseniciresistens, assembly GCF_030519285.1. Classification (NCBI taxonomy): domain Bacteria; kingdom Bacillati; phylum Actinomycetota; class Actinomycetes; order Mycobacteriales; family Mycobacteriaceae; genus Mycobacterium; species Mycolicibacterium arseniciresistens. Next base: position 33,633 of record NZ_JAUMSQ010000050.1, on the reverse strand, counting down.
CGCTGGCCAACGCCGGGACCAAGCAGGACTACCGGGGCATCTACCTCGACTTCAATCTCAACCTCAACCTGCCGCCGCCGTGCAACACCGGCTTCCTCCCGGTTCAGCAGCAGCGGTCGGCATCGGACGTCGACGCGCCGGAACGGCCCGCGGGCGAGCTGTACTGCCGGGTGCCGCAGGATTCGAGTCTCAATGTCCGCGGCGTGCGCAACATCCCGTGCGAGAACGATCCCGCCAAACGCGCCCCGACCGTCGAGTTGTGCGAGAGCGACGAGCAGTACGTCCCGCTCAACGACGGATTCAAGTGGAAGGGCGACCCGAACGCGACCGTCACCGGACAGGGCGTACCCCAGTACCCGCCGGGTGTGCCGTGGCCAGGAGTCGACCAACCACCGGCTCCCGCCGCGCCGCCATCACCGGCGCCGCCCGTCGCCTTCGCGCCGTACAACCCGGCGACCGGCACCTATGTCGGCCCGGACGGCCAGGTGCACACCAATTCCGACCTGACGCAGAGTCCAGAAGGGAAGACATGGCAGGACATGCTGACTCCGCCGAGCGGATAGCCGTTCGCCCGTCGAACACGCGCACGGCCGCCGTCGCAGGGCTGGTCGTCCTGGCCGCGCTGGGCGGTCTACTCGGCTGGTTCGGGTACCAGAACCACCAGGAGCGTGAAGCGCAGACCCGGCGCGACACCTTCGTCCAGGTCGCCCGCCAGGCGGCGGTGAACCTCACCACCGTCAACCACACCGACATCGACGCCGCGATGCAGCGCATCCTCGACCAGTCGACCGGTGACTTCCACGACGAGTTCCAGCAGCGCTACCAACCGTTCACGGATGCCGTCAGGCAGATGCAGTCGACGTCGGAGGGCACCGTCACCGAAGCCGGCCTGGAGTCCGGTACCGCCGATCAGGCCGACGTGCTCGTCACCGTGTCGATGACGACGACGAGCGCGACTGCGCCCCAGACGGAGCCGCGTGGCTGGCGGATGCGGATCTCGGTCCGCCAGACAGACGACGGCGCGAAGATCTCGAACGTGGCGTTCGTGCCGTGACCCGCCGACCGATGACGACAGGAGGCCGCGATGACGGTCGACACTGAGACGCTGGAGCACGACGACATTGCCGACGTCGCTGCCGACGACCTCACCGACGAGGCCACCGACGACGAGGCCGGCCCGGTAGCCGGACCACCCCGACGTCGCGCGATCCCGTGGACCCGGTTGCTCGCCTTCGGTGTGCTTCCCGGCCTGGCGCTGACCGCCGCACTGGGCCTGGGTTACGTCAAGTGGCAACATGATTCGACGCGCTCAGAGCGCACCGCCGCCGAGCAGTCCGTGCAAGCCGCCAAGGACAGCACGGTGGCGATCCTGTCCTACCGCCCCGACACCGTGGACACCGAGCTCACGGCGGCAGTCGACCGGCTCACCGGCGACTTCCGAGACGAATACACGCAGCTCATCACCGACGTGGTCGCCCCGGGCGCCAAGCAGCAGCAGATCTCGGCGACGGCGACCATACCGGCGGCCGCGTCGGTCTCGGCGACCGCAGACAAGGCGGTGGTATTGGTGCTGGTCGATCAGACCACCACGGTGGCCGCCGACCCACCCACCACCTCCGCCTCCAGCGTGCGGGTGACGCTCGACAAGGTGGGTGACCGGTGGCTCATCTCGCAGTTCGAGCCGGTGTGATGCGCATGGTCGCCAAGGTGTTCATGGCGACGGCGGTGCTGGGCGTCGGAGTGACGATGGCCGGACCCGCCGGCGCGGACGCCGTGGGCTACCTCGTCAACGTCACGGTGCGGCCCGGCTATCACTTCCCGAACGCGGATGCCGCACTCGCCTACGGACACGGGATCTGCGACGAGGTCGCCGCCCAGCGCCCCTATGCGCAGATCATCGCCGACATCCGCGCCGACTTCCGCACCACCGACGAGTACCAGGCCGCATACCTGGTGAACCAGGCCGCCGGCCAGCTGTGCCCGGCGCAGATATGGCAGCTCCGCAACTCCGCCGCCCACTACCGCCCTCCGCAACCGTGACCCGGCTGTTGCTCCGGAGCGCTGCGGTGCTGGCTTGCTTTGTCGTCCTCGCCGTTTCGGCCGCTCCGGCGATGCCCCTCGCAGGTGCCGACAACGCCCGCCTCAACGACAGTGTCGTGGCCAACGTGTACCGCACCCACTACCTCGCGGGCTGCGGCAACGACGTCACGATCAACCCGCAGCTGCGACTCGCCGCCGAATGGCACACCCGTGACGTCCTGGCACACCGGAACCTCAACGGCGACATCGGATCCGACGGGTCGACCGTGCAATCCCGGGCCAGGGCAGCGGGGTTCCCCGGCGACGTCGCGCAGACCGTGGCGATCAACCCGGCGCTGGCGATCAACGGATTGGAGATCGTGAACCAGTGGTACTCCGACCCAGCCGACCTGGCCATCATGCGAGACTGCCGCTACACCGCCATCGGGGTCTGGTCGGAGAACAGCCTGGACCGCTCCGTCGTGGTCGCGGTCTACGGGCGGCAGACGTGACCCGCAACCGAGGAAGTGTGAGATGACAACTCTGGATGTGTCGATCATCGAAACCTCCGGTCTCGGTGACCGGAGCTACCTGGTGAGCGACGGCGACGTCGCCGTCGTCATCGACCCGCAACGCGACATCGACCGCGTGCTGGCGGCCGCGGCCGACGTCAGGATCACCCACGTGCTCGAGACCCACGTGCACAACGACTACGTCACCGGCGGGCTGGCGCTCGCGAAGGTCACCGGCGCCGAATACGTCCTGCCCGCAGGCGAAGACGTCGAGTTCGAACGGCGCGCGGTCGGCGAGGGGGACAGCGTCGACACCGGCGGAATCCACCTCGACGTGCTGCTCACCCCCGGACACACCCATCACCACGTCAGCTACGTGCTGCGCGACGCGTCCGGCAGCGTGGCGGGCGTCTTCACCGGCGGCTCACTGCTGCTCGGCAGCACCGGCCGGACCGATCTGGTGAGCGAGCAGGACACCGCCGAGCTGACCCGTCAGCAGTACCATTCCGTGCGCCGCCTCGCGGACCAACTGCCCGCAGCCACCCCGATCTACCCCACGCACGGATTCGGCAGTTTCTGCTCGGCCGCCCCGGCCGACACCGACGCGTCCACCATCGGCGAGCAGCGCGACACCAATCCCGCACTCACCCAGGCGGAGGAGGAATTCGTCGACGGTCTACTCGCCGACCTGGACGCATTCCCGGCCTATTACGCGCACATGGGAGTGATCAACAGGGCGGGCCCCGCCGCAGCAGACCTCACGCCGCCCGTCCCGGTCGACCCCGCGGAGCTGCGCCGCCGGATCGACGCCGGAGAATGGGTCGTCGACCTGCGCAGCCGCACCGCGTTCGCGGCCGGGCACCTGGCCGGCACCTTCGGCTTCGAATTGTCGGGTTCGTTCGTCAGTTACCTCGGCTGGCTGTACACCTGGGGCGCGGCCCTGACCCTGATCGGTGAGGACACCGAGCAGATCGCCGAGGCGCAGCGGGAACTCGCGCGCATCGGTGTCGACCGCCTCACCGGTCAGGCGACCGGGGACATCGAGGCGCTCGCCGCCGGTGCGCCGCTGCGCAGTTACCGGGTCGCCGACTTCGCCGAGCTGGCCGAGGTGCTCGGCGACGACGGCGTCACCGTCGTCGACGTCCGGCAGCACGGCGAGTTCGACGAGGGCCATGTGCGCGGCGCCATCAACGTTGCCCTGCACGAACTCACCGAGCGCGCTGCGGAGATTCCAGCCGACCGGGAGGTGTGGATCCACTGTGCCAGCGGATACCGCGCCTCGGTGGCGGCCGCGCTGCTCGACCGTGACGACCGGCGGGTCGTCCTCATCGACGACGAGTACGGCAGCGCCGAGCGGCTGGGCCTCGCCACGTCAACCGATTCAGAATCGCCGTGAACGAAAGTGTCTGATCACACGGCGCCCTCGGGTACGCCTGCGGTAGACCACAAGAGGAGTGACACCATGAACGCACCGGCCCCCGCGACGATCACGTCGTCGGAACTGCGCGACCGCTTCCAGTCCTCCGCGCCGCTGCGGGTCCTCGACGTGCGCACGCCCGCCGAATACGAGACCGCGCACATCACCGGTTCGCACAACGTGCCCCTCGATGTGCTCGACAAGCACGACGCTCAGGTCGCCGAACTGCTCGCCGAGGATCAGGACGTCGTCCTGGTGTGCCAGTCGGGTCAGCGCGCGACGAAGGCCCAGGCGATCCTGCGCGACGCAGGCCTGACCGGGGGACGGGTCCTCGCGAACGGCTTCAGCGAGTGGGAGAGCAAGAGTTTCGACGTCGACCGTGGAACGCAGAAGTGGGCACTCGAACGCCAGGTGCGTCTCGTCGCGGGTTCGGTGGTGCTGTCCGCTGTGGTGGGCAGTGTGGTGGTCCCGCAGCTGAAGTGGGTTGCCGCCGCGATCGGGGGAGGCTTGACCTTCGCCGCGGTGAGCAACACCTGCGCGATGGCGACCGCGTTGTCCAAGTTGCCGTACAACCGCGGGGCGAACACCGACGCCGACGAGCTCCTGGCGCGGCTCCGCGGAACCGCGTGAGCTAGAAGTCTTTCCGCGCCGCTTCCTGCTCGAGCACCGCGGAGAGATCCTTGAGTCGTTCCATCGACGACACCGCCCTGCGGGTGCGGTTGTTGCGGGCCAGCCGGTCGCGGTGGCGGTCGACGAACGCCCAGTAGCCGGCGGTGAACGGGCACGCATCCTCGCCGATCCGCTTCTTGGGGTCGTAGGCGCAGTCGCCGCAGTGGTCGCTCATCTTGTTGATGTAGGCGCCACCCGCGGCGTAGGGCTTGGTGGCCAGCCTGCCGCCGTCGGCGTGCTGGCTCATGCCGACCACGTTGGTGGGCATCACCCACCGGAAGCCGTCGACGTAGGCGGTCGCGAACCACTCGGTGAGTTCGGCGGGATGGTAGCCGCGCTGCAGTGCGTGGTTGCCGAGCACCATGAGCCGCTGGATGTGGTGCGTCCAACCGCGGTCGCGCACGCCCATCAGCGCGTGCCGTAGGCATTCGGCGGTGACGGCGTCGGAGTCGAGGTCGCGCCACCAGTCGGGCAGGGGAGTGCGGGCGGCGAGCACGTTGTTCCGGGTGTAGCCGGGTCCGAAGTGCCAGTACAGATGCCACATGTACTCGCGCCAGCCGAGGATCTGCCGGATGAATCCCTCGACCGCGGCGAGCGGGGCGCCGTCGCGGCGGTAGGCCTGCTCGGCCGCGTGCACCGCGTCCAGGGGGTGCAGCACGCCGAGGTTGAGCGGCACCGACAGCAGCGAGTGCGACATCGCCCAGTCGTCGCCCATCATCGCGTCCTCGTAGCGGCCGAAGGTCTGCAGCCGGTGGTCGATGAACCGTTTCAGGGCCCGCTGCGCCTCGGCGGGGGTGACGGCGAACAGGCGGGGTCCGTCCACGCCGACGGTGTCGAGGTCCATCGCGTCGAGATCGCGGCGCACCTGCTCGTCGATGTCGTCCTCGCGGGGACGGTACGGCGCGGGGACGTCGAGCCGATCCTGTTTCTTCGGCGGTGGTTCGCGGTTCTCCTCGTCGTAGTTCCACCGGTTGCCCACCGGATCGGCGCCCTGCATCAGGACGTCGAACCGGCGGCGCTGGTCGCGGTAGAAGTCCTCCATCCGGAAACGGGTGCGGTTGCCGGTCCAGGTCTCGAAATCAGCGCGGGGCAGCGCGAACATCGGGGTGGGCAGCACGTCGGCGACCAGGCCCTGCTCGTGGAGACGATTGACGAAGCGTTCGGCGGCGAAGGACGTCGGCTGGAACACCAGCACCGGCCGGTCGAAGCGTTCGAGCGCATCGGTGTAGTCGTCGGTCCGCATCAGGGTGGCGCGGTCACCGAGGTCGCGGTCGGCGTGGCGGAGCGCGGAGAGCACAAGGTGCAGCTTCTGGCGGTGGTAGCGGCGCTTGCGCAGCGCGGCGGTCGACTCGATGAGCAGGACTTCGCGGTCGGCGTGCTCGCCGCCGTACATCGCCGGGCCGAGCTGGTCGGCGAACAACCACAACGGGGTGTCGTCGCGCACTTTGGTGCTCACCGGGGTGGCCGCCGGTCCTTACGATGCGCTGATGCGGACATTGACGGCACCGCCGTTCGGGTCGCTCGAGGCGGCAAGGGACTTCTATTTCCTGCTGATGGTGTTCCTGCGCGAGCTGAAGCGGCCCGGCGAGCCGGTCGGGCTGCACCAGTACCTGCTGGCGCAGGCGTTGGAGCACCACCGTCCGAAGTACAGGTCGATCGAGTGCCGGGCATGCGATGCGGAGTACCCGTGCCGCACGGTGCTAAGCGTCGCCCTGCTGGCTCGGTTCCCGGCGCCGTGGACGCCGCACGGCCTGGCGACGACGCTCAACGCGGTCGGCCTGCTCGGCGCGACGATCCGCGGCGACCTCATCTTCTGGGGCGACGGCGATCCCGGATTCACGTTGCGCCGCAACGAGACCGGGGCCTGGGTGGGGGAGCGTCAGGACCGGGGCGACGTCGGGCCGATGGTGGTCGAGGACGACGCGGCGATGTGCGATCTGTTCAGAGGGTATGTGCGTGCATACCCGTTCGGGCTGGGGACAGCCGTGTCCGCCGAGGACATCGACCTGGTCCGGCCGGGGATCGGCCCGGCGCGGGAGTGGTGGTCCGGACACGTCGCGCTGCCGTACCTGGTGAGCCGGCTGCAGGACGGGCTGACGGCCGACGGCCCGGAGTTCGGCGATCTGCCGCCCCAGTTCACCCGGTTGACGGCAGAGGACGCGGCCGCGGCGGGGCAGCGCGCGGCCTGGGTGATCCCACCCGGGCACGCGCTGCACGGCCGGCCGCTGCAGGCCATCGCCCGATGTGCGCGGTGTAACCGGGTGACGCTGTTCAGCAAGGGCACGGAGTTCTGTCTGGTGCACTTCGAGCCGTATGGGGCCAAGGTCGAGCTGCCGTTGCCGGCGTTCGAGGTGCTCGCGGACTATCCGGCGGCCTACGCCGCGATGCACGACCACTACGAGACGTGCGACTGGCGCCCGCGTTACCCGGGCGGCTGGTCGGAGCGGTATCCGAAGCCGCCGCGCTACCGCGGCGAAGACGGATAGCGGTTGGGATGTCCGGGCGGGCCTGCGGTAGGCTCTCGATCGCTGCCGGCGATCCCGGCGGCACCGCGGGCTGTGGCGCAGCTTGGTAGCGCACTTGACTGGGGGTCAAGTGGTCGCAGGTTCAAATCCTGTCAGCCCGACCAAAGTATCAGCAGTTCAGAGGCGGTTTCGGAGAAATCCGAAGCCGCCTTTCTGCATACGTGGGCGGGGTATGTACAGCAACCGGTACAGCAACCCGCTCACAAGCCGAGCGCGCCGCTCAAGCCGTCGATGGCCGACCGGGCGGTGTCGTCGCTGGTGTGTCCGTACACGTCGCCGGTGATCGCGATCGACGAGTGCCCGAGCAGATCGGCCACCGCCTTGATGTGCACGCCCCGCTCAAGCCACGCCACCGCGGCGCTGTGCCGGAGCGTGTGGACGCCGATGCCCTCGACGCCCGCCGCTTTCGCTGCGACCTCCACCACCCGCAGCAGGTTCCGCGGATCCACTGGCCCCCCGAACTCCGTCGTGAACACCAGCCCGGAATCCTGCCACTGGTCGCCGGCCCGCAGGCGGTCTGCCTTCTGTGCAGTGCGGTGCTTGCCCAGCATCGCGACGACCGCAGGGGAGAGCGGCACGGTGCGCCGGGAGCGCGCTGTCTTCGGTTCGCTGATCACCAGTCGGTTCCCGACGCGACCGATGGTCGCCGCGACGCGAAGTGCGCCGTCTTCGAGGTCGACGCAGTCCCAGCGCAGCGCGAGCGCCTCTCCTTTCCGAAGCCCCGTTGCGGCGATGAGCACCAGCGCGGCGTGATACCGGGACGGCTGCGCTGCCCTGAGGACCGCGGAGACGTCGCCAGCGTCTAGGTGCTTCGCTTCTGTGCGCGCCACGCCGGGTCGCCTGACGGCAGCCGCGGGATTGCGCGCGAGAAGCCCGTCCCGGACCGCACCATCCAGACCAGCCCGGAGAACGGTGTACGTCTGCCGAATCGTCGAATCCGACAACGCGCGCGCCGGCTCGTCGCTGCCTTCCGCGGGTGCCCTCGTCTTGGCGCGCATCGCGAGGACGAGCGCCTCGACGTCGGAAGGCCGCAGCTTATCCAGGCGGATGGCGCCGAACGGCGCTGCCTCAAGGTGGCGACGGCTGAGATTCTCGTACAGCGCGCGGGTCGATTCCTTCCGATCGCTCGCGGCGAGCGTCGTGGCCCGCCAGTGCTTCAGCCAGTCGCCGACCGTGCGGGTTGCATCCTTGACCGGCGCCCCCTGCTCGAGCCGGTCGCGGACCTGCTTCAGCTTCTCGCGCACCTCTGCGCGCGTGCGTCCGTAGACGACGTGACGCTTCGTCTTGCCGTCGTCGGCGGTGTAGCTGATGGCGCCCTCGTAGCGGACCACCTTGCCGTCGCGCACTCGCTTGTAGATCGAACCTTCACCGTTCGCGTTCTTCGCCATCAGGTCACGCTTTCTTCTTGCCTTGAGCGGTTTTTGGAAGCAAGCCATGCTTGTCGGATCGGCACAGCTCGATCCACCGAGCAGCAGTCCGGTATTCGACCTGATAGACGAGGCTTACCTTTTCGAGAGGCTTGTCTTCGATGTTGTCCCTGTAGGTGCTCGCGACTCCGGCGAGGAACTCGGGTGTCATCCGCCGGCGCTTCGGAGTTTCGGTGGTCTCGGAGCGACCGGTGCGCCGTGACTTCGCAGCTTTCACTGCCCTCTTCCCATCTGAGGGATCAGCCCAACTCGGTAGCGCACCAGGCTCAGGCTCACGCCTCGCTGCGAGTGCTGCGACAATGCGATCAAGCCAACCGAGCATCCGATCACGGACAAGCCGGAGATGCTCGCCGATGACAGCGGCGTCCTCTGTCGCCTCGACACAAACGCGGCTGAACGACGGCACGCCGCGCCGCACTTCGATCGTCATCGACAGCGCGGGCAGGTTGGCGCTACCGGGCATTGTGACCTCGACCCGAGCAGGCATCATGATCTCGCCGACCTGCACCCACGGCGTGTCATCACGCCAGGCCGCCTCACCCCACACTCCGCGCCCGTCGTTGAGGTCAATCGTGTTCTGCTGACCCGGAACCCCTAAGCGCGGCACGGTACGCGACCGGCCTGTGGCGCGCGCTTCACCCCGTGTAACGAACGATGACGCGGAACCCTCGTCGTACCAACGCCGGTCGCCTACGTGGCGCGTGGTCGTGTCCTTGATGAACTCAACCTCGATCTGTTTTCGCGCCAACTTTGCCACTCCATCGAGATTCGGCCGGAATTGCTTATGACATAGAAAACCTCCCATCAAAGAGGGACGCTGTCAACAGCCGCCACACCCCCGGCGGACGATGGCGAACACTTGATCGGAGCTACAAGGTGGACAGTGACGACCGACTGCTGGTCCCAATCCCTGATGCCTGTAAGGCGCTGGGCGGCGTCGGCCGCACCACGCTGTATGAGCGGGTGAATGCCGGCGACCTGGTCAAGGTGAATATCGGCAGGCGCGGATTCATCACCGCCAAATCCCTTGCCGCATACGTCGACCGGCTTAGTGAGGCAGCGTCGGCATGAGCGCCAAGCCGGCTGATGAGCCGCAGGTCCACACAGCCGGGAATGCGAGTCGAGCAGGCTTCGTGCGTCTCGCCATCGGCACCGGGACGGACGGATACGACGTCACGCCCGAACGTGCCGATGCACTCGCCGACGAGTTCCGCGAGAGCGCACGCTCGGCACGCGACGCCCGTGTCGCATCTGGGGCGTCGCCCGAGGTGGCGTGATGACCGAGTTCCACCCGCGGGACTTTCGCCGCGGTCTTCGGCACGCCGGGCTCTCAGACAGCGAGTTCCGAGTGGCCGTCGAGCTGTGCGAGTACTCGTCTGTCAGCAAACCTCTCGTGTGGCCCTCACAGGTGAACCTCGCCAAGACCTGCGGGGTGGCCGAACGATCGCTGCGGCGCATTCTCCGGCGCCTAGAGGAGAAGGGCGTGGTGTCGTGCGCGGCGCCCAGTAAGGGCGGCCGGGGTCAAACGACCCGCTGGCTGCTCTCCGTGAAAACCCTGACCGACGAGTCCGGGTTTTCGGACCCCAAACCCGGACCCAGGAGTCAGGGTTTGCGGACCGAAACCATGACCCGCGGGGCACAGGAACCCGGACCCGCCAGTCCCGAAACCCTGACCGGTGGGTCCGGGGAAGTAGTTAGAAGTAGGGATGAAGAAGGAGGTGCGCGCGCAAGCGCGGCGCGCCAACCCGCGTCCGATCCCACCGGAGCATCCCGGCGGCGCGACCGCGCCGCCGGATGGGTGGTCGGCCCCCATGGACCACGCTGCCTCAAGCACATCGACCATCCGGACCCTCCGAACTGTCAGGGATGCCGCGCGGGGCGGGAAGCTGTCGAAGCTGATCAACAACTGCAGCAGCAACACCGAGCCGACGAGCAAATGCGGAAGCGCCGCCAGGTGGCGGCATGCCCTGACTGCGACGAAGCTGGCTGGCTGCTCGCCGGCGACCGCACCCCAGTCGAGCCTGCCCAGAAGTGCTCGCATCGGAGGGCGTCGTGACGCCAGATGAAATCCCGCTTTGGTGGTGGTGCGGCGTCTGCGGGTCCGCCTTCCTCGACCCGGGAGAACACCGTCCATGCGAGGTGGCTCTCGATCGCTGGTACCGACGCGAGAACCTCGACAGTTGGGCGCATCAACCGAACCGAGCGGTTCTGTGACCCAGCGCAGACTGCGGATTTTCGACGACGTGTACGCCGACGCCGCGATGGAACGCCAGTGCCCGAACTGCGGCGCGGAACCCAACGATTACTGCCGGCGCCCGGACGGCGAGATCCGATCGGTGCCGTGCATCCTCCGAGTCCGGCTCGCCGAGGGCAGTACTCCGTGACCGGCTCGCGGGGCGTCCTCGTGTGTTTCGGCCGCCACCATGCAGCGTCGTGGACCTACTGGGCTGACCTCGCAGAGGCGCGCCAAGCCGAGGAGCAGCTGACCCCATGCGGCCCATGCTGCCGCGGCATCCACACCTGCGTGAGCATCCAGGTCGACGCCCAATCGAAAGGACGACGATGAACGACCCCCTCGAGATCGAGATCCGGCCCCACCACCAAGGCGCGGCGGCACGCGGAGCGCTCGCCGCGATCGACCTGGACGCCGACCGCGTCAACGCGGCGCTGACCGGAATTCGAGCTGAGGGAATCGACGCCGCCTCTGCGGTGATCGCGGTGCTGTGGCAGTACCTCGGCTCGGCGCTGGTGGCGACCATGGGTTTCGACGCCGCCCGCCGCAGTCTTGAGCGCACGATCGCCGAGTCCCAGGCGGCCGGCGATGCCTAACATCACCGAGCACGATCTGCGCCGCGGTGAGCGGTTCTGCATCGCCCTCTACGAGAACAATCCTCAGATTCAGCAGCTCGTCGCTGTGGAAGTCGGCCGCGAGAACCGATGGCGCGAGCATGCGATGGCATGCGCCCTCATCGCTCGGATCGCGCTGACCAGAGACACCGACGACCTCGGGGAGGGCGAAGGCGCGGTCGCCCTGTGGTTGCACGCCGCCGTCGAGCAACTCATCGGCGACGGCATCCTCGACCCGCGGAACCGACGATGACTGAGCCGGAGCCGGGCACCGACACAGCGGCCGACGACGCCGAGCAGGACGCGGCCGCAGCACCATCGGCCACCGTGCGCGTGCCCGTCCGTGGCGGCTCGGGCCCGTTCGACGCCGTCGAGTACGCGGACGTCGCCCCGGCCGCCGCGGCGCACTGGGACGCGCGAGCGTGGCACGCCGAGCCGCCGCGATGATCGCTACTCGTCGGCACCCGGTGTTACCGTGTTTTCCGGAGCGTCGCCACCGCGGCGGCCAGGTCATCCCAGAGGGAACCCCGCCAGCCGCGCCGCGAATCAATCCACCGGAGCACCGCCAGCGCAGCGCGCAGGCACCGCCCAGCGGGCGCATGTGCACCGGCTGTCGATACTCCAATTCGATTGTCCGAAAGGGCATTTCATGCACCGTAAGACTGTGCCGATCGCCGGCATCAAGACCGCCGGGCTGGACGACGGCGAGTTCGAGGGCTGGGCATCCACCTTCGGGAACGCCGACCACCACAACGACCGGGTGATGCCCGGGGCATTCGCGAAGTCCATCGCCAGCGGGCAGACAGTGCCGCTGCTGTGGATGCACAAGTCGGACGACCCCCGCGCCTTCGTCGGTGACGTCGTCGAGGCGGTCGAGACACCCGAGGGCTTGAAGATCCGCGGGCGCTTCGACCTCGATACGGAATTTGGTGCCGCCGCCTACAAGCAGGTGCGCGCTCGCAGGATCGGTTCTCTCTCGATCGGTTATGCGATCCGGCACGCCACGAAAGGCGCCGATGGCGTCAACGAGCTGACCGACCTGGACCTCGTCGAGGTATCCATCGTCGCCCGAGGCGCCAACGATCGGGCTCTCATCACCGCGGCGAAGTCCGCCGGCCGTCCCACCGCACCCATCCGCTCGGCGCTCGCGAAGGACGCCGCCACTCGCTACCTGAAGGAGCACGACATGACGACCAACGCGCGCATTGAGACCCTCACCAAGGACCGCGAGTCGCAGCTCGAGCTGATCAAGCAGATCCTCGACACCGCCGACGAGCTGCAGCGCGACCTCACCGCCGACGAAACGGAGCGCGTCGACGCCGCCACCAAGGAGGCGAAGTCGCTCGACGAGAGCATCGCGGCCGCGAAGTCCGACGCCGCCTTGGTGGCTCAGGCCAAGTCGCTCGTCGCCGACATCGGCGGCCTGCCCGGCACGCAGGCCGGCTCGGTCGAGTCCAGCGAAGGCAAGCGGCTCAGCTTCAAGGGCATGGGCGCCGCCGTCGCGACGAAGATGCTCGGCGAAAACGGAACCAAGGCCCTTGCGCCCAGCGGCGCGACCGTCGTCGGGCAGGAGTTCGAGGCCGACCCGATCGCGTTGGGTCGCGTCGCCACCGGCCTGCTCGACGTTCTCCCCGTGAAGCAGCACAGCTCGCCGGAGTACGCGTTCATGCGGCAGGGCACGCGGACCAACAACGCCGCGGTCGTGGCCGAAGGCGCGGTCAAGCCGACCAGCCCGCTCGGCGTCACCCGCGTCGAGCAGTCGCTCGCCGTCGTCGCCCACCTCAGCGAAGGCGTCCCGCGGTACTGGCTGATCGACTCAGAGTCGTTGCAGGACTTCGTAAATAATGAATTGCAGTACGGGCTCGGCCTCGCAGTGGAAGCGAAGGTGATCGCCGACATCAACGCCGCCTCCGGAATTCAGACGCAGGCGTTCAGCACCAGCGCGCTGCAGACCATCCGCAAGAGCCTGACCAAGCTCGAGGTCGCCGGCCTCGAGCCCGGCGCCATCGTGCTCAACCCCGTCGACTTCGAGGGCCTCGAGCTTTCGCTCGCGAGCACCAACGCCATCGAGCACATGTCGCTGCCGTACGACGCCGCCACCCGGCGCCTGTTCGGCGTTCCAATCGCGACGACGATCTCCGAGGCCGCCGGCACATCGCACGTCCTCGCCAAGGACGCCGTCGTACTCGACACCGACACCCAAGGCGTCGGCGTCCAGTGGTCCGAGAACTCCAACGCGGAGGATTTCTCGCGCAACCTGATCCGTGCCAGGTCCGAAGGCAGATTCGGAACCTCCGTGCGGTCCCTGCTCGGCGTCGTCGTCGCCGACCTCACCGCTTAGCGCCGGGGACGCGGCGGGCGCCCACGAGGCCGCCGAGCGCCCACACAGCGCCCGCCGCACCCACTCGTAGGGGGTAAGGGGGTCGAAATCGCTGGAGCGCCCCGCAGCGGCCGACCTCCAGCGGTGGGCGTCCTCCCCCTCTGAAATTTCTGGACAGCGTGAAGGGGTGGGGGTGTGCGGGCGGTTGAGCGCCGGGAGCGTGATGAGCGGGTGATGCGGTTGTTCGTGGCTGGGCATTCGTACCGGTCTATTGCTCGGGCGGTGGGGTTGCGGTCGCCGCAGAGTGTGGGGGACATCGTGTGGCGGGAGACTGGCCGCGGTGGGGGCCGGTGCGGCGTGATGACCGAGTTCGGGCGGGCGCTATTTATTGAGAGGTCGGAGGCGCTGCTACTAGCGCATTGGCCGGCGGCGCTGGCGGGTGACCTCGCGGCGACCATGGTGTGTCTGCGGGTACTCGCTGAACAAGCTAGCTTTTACGGCTTCATGGCCACGACATGAAGAGAGCTTCCCTCGAGTACTAATTCGACGAGCTCAGCGGCTGATGCCAGCTACGACCACGTCCCGATTAGGAGTCTGGGGGCGGGTACTGGCGGCGGTTGTTCGTGGCATCGCGGGCGAGAAGATCCCGCATACGTTTACGAGTGTGACTGTCATCGATTCGCTGATCGATGTAAGCGTGTCCCGTAGGCCACCGCGCTTGCCCCTCTGGAGGTGGGCATTTCGAGTCGTCCACCACACGTCCTCTCGCCTTGCGAACTTGCGCGACGGTGACGCCCCACGAGCCGTCCGTTGGCTTGTCTGGATAATCGTGCCGCGCCTCGTCGTACGCGCCTTGGGCTGACTGCTTAGTGCTGCGCACGCCACTTAGCATGCGTCTGTCGTTGCTACCTGTTTGGAACGCCGCGACGTCAACTATTCCCTCGGTGATCTGAGTGGGCTTTACCTGTCGGTAGAACCACTCGCTCGCATCGCTGACGAGTTCTTCGCATTCCAGCAGAGGAGGAAAGGCGGGCGCATCGGGTTCTGTCATCGAGTCGAGCGGGCCAAGAATTGCGCTGCGGCGTTTGGGGAACGGAGTGTTTCGATGTGGTAGACGTCATCGCCGGTGTAAGTCGCTTCAAGTTCCGCGCCGTCAGGAGGAATCTCGACAAGGACAGTTCGTTCTCGCCCGACGGTCTGCAGACGCAGCCCACCGTCCTCACGCGGGAAGATCACGACAGGGGACGGCGGTGCCTGCGTCATGAGGTTCAGGAAAACCGTGACAGCTGTCGACTCCGCTGCAGGCGAGACGAATATGTTCTTCGGGACCTCGCGCCCGGCCTCGTGTTCGCCCCACGGCGATTCGCTAGCCTTAATCTCCGCGATTCGACGCTGAGCCTTTGCAAACAAGTCAACAACGTGCGGTCGCGGCCGGATCCCTGTTTGGCGTATCGGCGCGAAGGGCACCTTCCAGCCAGCTGCGCTCACACCCGCGGCCGGCACCACCATCAGGTCAGGCCGAAAGCCTCCAGGTCCCTCCAAGCCTCGAAGCCTTGGAAGCTCGGTAACGGTCGCGAGATCACTCGGCATCGGACCCCCCCGGGTTCTCAACTCTGAGGCCGATGTGCGCACCCAACTTCATCACCAGATCGGTTACTCGCTCTTTATTCATGTAGACGCTCGCGATCGGTTCGACCGGAATCCTATGGTCAGGGTGAGCGGCGAGCCAGTCGTCTCGATCTTGATCGGAAAGCCAGATTGGGACGCCGACGGCGCCGAACATCAGGTACACCCCAGCGCGGTCCTGGTCCCATTGGAAGGCGCTTAAGTTCGCGACGAGAGACCGAGTGTGCGGTGCGGAAGGCCACGCTGCAGTGATCTCGATGTCCCCAGGTGGCGTGTAGCCGGGTTCGGTCATCGCACCATGATTTCAGACGCGCTCGCCACAGCGCCATGATCGCACCATAAGGCGGTTCGAGATCTGGTGGCGAGTACAGCAACCGGTACAGCAACGCGGTCGAATTCCGGGGTGTCTGCGACTGTTCGCTGATGTTCAGGGAAGCGGCTCTAGCTGCGAAAACCGGTTGTGGGCGGACACCCACGGACCCCTCTCGTCTATCTGGGGGTCAAGTGGTCGCAGGTTCAAATCCTGTCAGCCCGACAAGAGATCGAGCAGACGAGGCGGTTTCCGCGGGAGCGGGAGCCGCCTCGATCGGTGTGAAGAGACGCTCGATGGCGCAGCCCTCACTTCTGCTGCGACTGAGTGGGAGTCCACCGCGAAGCCAGGGCGTCACAGATGGCGCGCTGCTCACCGTCGTCCAGATGGTGCATGAGAAGTCCTTCGACGGTGAAGATGCCGATCATCACTTCGGCGTCCACCGTCTGGGCGGAGACTCCCGCGTTCTCGAGTTCGAAGCGGAACATGCTGCCGGTGATCGCGTGGAAGTTCCGATGCCATTCGGCGACGGCCGGTGAGTGCTCGACACGGGCGTGCACCGTCGTCACGAGGCGACTCATCTCCGTGAGCTTCCCGACCACCCAGAGCAGCCGGGCTGCGATCGGGTCGCCCGCAACCTCCTGATATTGCGGCCACACGTCGGCCATCACGGCAGTCAGGACCGCGATCAAGACGTCGTCCTTATCGCCGAAGTACCAGTAGATCGTGTTCGGAGCCACCCCGGCCTCCTTGGCGAGTCGGCTCATCGATGTGGCGTCGTAGCCGGCGTCGATGAACAGCTGCCGTGCTGCGGCCACGATCTCCGCACGCTTCTCGTCGGCGGCTTGCGGACGCTTGTTGCGCGCCATGGCGTCCCTCCGTCGACAGGGTAGGTCACATGTCTTGAATGGCGTTCAACATACTGCTACCTTGTGTTGAATACCATTCAAGATACTCGATGAGGATTTAATGCCGTGCCTGACCCATTCAGCTACGTTCGACACGACGTCACCTTCGCCTCCGACGGCACACCCTGTGCGGCCTGGCTGTATCGGCCCGACGGCGTGCCCAATCCGCCCATCGTGGTCATGGCGCACGGGTTCGCCGCGTTCCGGGAGCTGCGCCTCGACGCCTACGCCGAACGGTTCGCCCAAGCCGGTTACGCCACGCTGGTGTTCGACTACCGGTCCTGGGGTGCATCGGGCGGGGAGCCCCGCCGAATCTTGGACATCAAGGGCCAGCAAGCGGACTGGTCGGCTGCCATCGCCTACGCCCGCCACCTCGACGGTGTCGACAACACCCGAGTCGTGGGCTGGGGTTCCTCCTTTGGCGGCGGGCACGTCCTGGTACTGGCCAGCCACGACCACGACCTCGCCGCGGCAATCGTGCAGGTGCCGCACGTCACCGGCCCAGCCTCGGCGTTCGCCCAATCCCCGAAGCTGGTCTCGCGGTTGATTCTCGCGGGTCTGCGCGACAGGGTGGGTGACTGGCTGGGACGTCCGCCCTACCGGGTGGCCGCGATTGGACGACCGGGCGATGTTGCGATGATGACCTCCCCGGGCGCGGCGGACCTGGTGGAACGGATGGCCGGGGACCGCCGCGAGGAACTGCTGGCCGAGAACGACGTCGCCGCGCGTATTGCCCTGGGGGTGCCGTTCTACTCTCCGGGCCGTCACGCCAGCAAGATCACCGCACCCACGCTGGTACAGCTGGCCACGAAGGACGACGTCACTCCTTTCGCGAAGGCGCAGAAGATCGCGGCGCGCATCCCGAAGGGTGAGGTGCGGTCGTATGACTGCACGCATTTCGAGCCCTACCTGGACCCGCACTTCGAGCAGATCGTGACCGATCAGATCGCGTTCCTGGACCGCCACGTCGGAGTGCGGCGAACCGCGGCCTGACGGATTTGCGCGCATCGGCGCACATGCCTGTCGCGGACACGAAGACTCAACATCAGGAGAGAGGAAAGTCTCATGACCACTGATCGACGCGCCGCCCTCATCACCGGAGCATCCGCCGGTATCGGAGCCGCCTTCGCCCCCCATCTCGCCGCCCAGGGGTTCGACGTGCTGCTCGTCGCGCGTCGCGCCGAGCGTCTCGAAGAACTCGCAGCCGAGCTGCGTCAGGCGCACGGCGTGCGCGGCGAGGTCTTCGCCGCCGACCTGACCGACCCCGCTGCCCCGGCCGCGATCATCGATCACGCCGAGAAGATCGGCTTGCCCATCGACGTGCTCATCAACAACGCCGGGCTGTCATCGAGCACCAAGTTCTCCGAGACTCCGTGGGAGTCGGTGGCCGCCGAGATCCAGCTGATGGTGACCGCCACGACCGAGCTGGTCCACCGGGTGATCCCGGGAATGAAGCAACGCCGATGGGGGCGCATCGTCAACCTGTCCTCCCTGGCTGCGATGGCCCCGCCCGGGGAGGGTCTGCTGTACACCGGGATCAAGGCCTACGTGCTCGACATGTCCCAGTCCCTCGACATGGAACTCAAGCCGCACGGCATCCACGTGACCGCGCTCTGCCCCGGCTTCACCCACAGCGAGTTCCACGACGTCATGGGCACTCGTGACGCCGCAGACAGATTGCCCGGGTTCTTGTGGCAGCAGCCCGATGCTGTCGTCAGCGAGGGATGGGCCGCCGTCACCAAGGGCAACCCGGTGTGCGTGCCAGGCGCCGTCAACAAGCTCACCGCCGCGGCGATACGCCCCATTCCGCAACGCATTCAGTACGTGATGGGCCGGACCTTCAACCCGTTCAAGTAGGGGAACGCGGGCCGCTGGCGCGAGCGTCATCCGGTGCCGCGGGCAGGTGGACGATGAGCAGCGCAAGCAATGCGATGACGGCGTTGCGGAACGCGGCATCGGACCCGTTCCAATCGGACGAACGCCACATCTGGAACCATTCGCCGCCGACGGCGAGGAAACCCCCGAAGAACAGCACGACGATCATCGTCAGCCCGATGGTCGCCAGGGCACGTGCCCGCCTCCTGTTTCGCGCCGAACGCGCGAACCACCAGACGGTCGCCGCTGCCAGTGCCACACCGGCGAGGAGTTCCCACGCGATCACGCCGATGTACGCGGCATTCTGGAGCGGCCGGGACTCGATTGCGTGCCACATCACCGACGGGTCGAGATTCTGCCCCGCCGGCGCACCGAAGTTCGCCGTGTCCATCGACAGAACGTGTTGAACGAACGCCTGATTCGTCGCGAAATCGGTGATGTTCCCGAACGCGACCAACAGGATGAAGAGCGCGTTCAGTCCGACGAGCACTCCACCGACAGCGAACAAGCTACCGAAGGCCAGCCAACGCGGCTGCGATCGATCAGCACCATCGAGGCTCTTCGAGGAGTTCATGCCCGACTTCTCCGATCAGAGTGCCTATCGAGTTGCGTGGCTGGGCATCAAGCCGAAGAGACCACGAATCTCCGGCCGACTTCCTAAGGTAGCGCTATGGCGGAAGACGAAGTAGACCCGGACGTGATCGACGATCTGAACAAGCGGGCGGACGAGGATGATGCGGAATTGCCCGAAGACGTCGAGGTGCCACTCAATGTCAGCGACGACGAGGCGGTGAAGGCCGTCAAACAGCAGTTCAAAGACGCAGGCACAGAATGCACCGATGATGAGGCGCTCGAGTTGGTGAAGGCCGCCAGGAAGAAGGCGGAAAAGAAGAAGAACGAGAAGGAGAAGGAGTCCGACGACAAGTCGGGTGACGACTCGAAGGACGGTTCCGACGACAAGTCGGATGACGATTCGAAGGATGATTCTGACGACAAGTCGGATGACGATTCGAAGGACGGTTCTGACGACAAGTCGGACGACGAGTCGAAGGACAAATCGAAGGACGACTCCGACAAGTAGGACGTGATGTCGGTCTGGGTACCGACACAACGCGTGTAACCCGGTGTGGCACTGTGAGGGCCGTGTCGACTAATCCGATCGTGCTCGAAGCGACCACAACGCCCGCGGGGGCCGACGTGGTGACGCTGACCTTCGACAACGGCCCGCTGAACCTGTTCGACCAGGCGACGTTCGACTCTCTGGTCGCCCGCATCGCGGAAGTGGCCGCGAACCCGCCACGCGCATTACTGCTCCGCGCCGAGGGCAAGGTCAACTCGGCGGGCGTCGACGTCCACGTCTTCCAGGGGTTGACCGCGGAACAGGGCGCGGACCTGTGGCGTCGACTGTTCGCCGAAGTGATCCATCCTCTCGAGCAGCTGCCGTGCCCGGTGGTGTACGCCGCGCACGGACTCACTCTCACGGCGGCGTTCGAGATCGCGCTCGGCTGCGACATCATCCTGGCGGCGCCGAAGGCGAAGTTCGGACTGGTCGAGATCGTGGTCGGGTTGACGCCGTCGATGGGCGGACCGCAGCGGCTCGCGGAACGGGCCGGCTCCGGCCGCGCGCGGGAGCTCGTCATGACGGGCGACCTCTACGACGCCGCAACCATGGCCGACTGGGGCGTGGTGAACGCCGTTTACGACGACGTCGACGCCGCGGCTCGCGCGCTCACCGTGCGCCTCGCGGACGGACCGACCAAGGCGAATGCGGCGACCAAGGAGATCATCGCGGCGTGGCGATCGGGCGGTGTTCACCATGCCGACGGGGTCACCCCGGAGGTGTCCGGCGCTCTGTTCGCCACCGAAGACCTGCAGAACGCGGTCGTGAGCTTCCTCGACTCCGGACCCGGTCACGCCACCTTCAGCGGACGCTGATTAGTTCGCGCCTCACCGCGTCTTCGGCCGACCGGCACGGTCATTCGCATCAGCGATTTCGCGAGCGACCCCGTCTTTCGGAGTAACGTTCACCAGGCGTTCTTGCCCCGATTCCGGGGAGGTGGCCGATGGCGGGGATGGGTCTTCCCGGATTGTGGCTGTTCCTGATCGCGGTGGTCGCGGCGTCGATCGCGCTCGCGGTTTTCGGTATCTGGCTGGCCAACCGCACGGCGGACCGCCGGAATGACGGCGACACCAATACATCGCTTTCGCCCTTCCTGACCACCGTCGCTCTGGTCTACGGCGCGCTCCTGGGATTCACGGTCGTCGTGGCATGGGAGCAGTTCTCCTCGGCCGAGGCGACGGTGAGCAACGAGGCCTCGACGCTGACGACGATGTACCGGCAGACCGTCGGGATGTCGGGCCCGAAACAAAGTCAACTTCGCGACGCATTGCGCGACTACACGATGGCTGTCGACGCCGAGTGGGACAGCCAATACGAGGGCGACGGCAACGAGGTGGCCCGCTCGGCCATCACCGACATGTACCGAATACTGGGTAGTCAACCGGCCGATGAGGCGTCGCGACCCCTCGACGGCGAATTCCTCAAGCAATTGGCCACCCTCGCCTCGGACCGTAACGCCCGGTTCCTCGACGCCCGGCCGCGAATACCCGGGTTGCTCTGGGTCGGGCTTCTGTTCGGCGGCATGCTGCTCGTCGCCCTGATGACTTTCTCGCGACTGGAGAACCGGCGAGTCCACCTGCTGCTGTCCGGTTCTGTTGCGGTACTACTCGGGCTCCTGCTGTTCATCGTGTTCTGGCTCGACCGGCCGTTCGGCCGCGACCTGGGAGTCACGCCGGCGCCGTTCGCAGACGCGCTGACGATCTTCGACACCGTGGACCGGGGGAGTTAGGCGAAGCCATCGACTCGACGTCGTACCGCTTCGACCTTGAGGCGATGTGTCAGTGCCACAGGCTATTCGGCCGAGCATCGACCGGCGGCCGACAACCCGGGCGAAACGATCCTCCGCAGCATGTCGTGCTCGACCGCCGGATCGCCGAGGGGCAGGTAAACAAGGGACAGCACAACGTGGACGACCCAGACCGCTGCCTGCGGATCGTCAGTCAGGCCGGTGAGTTCAGCGGCGATGTGCGCCAGCGCAGGGGATGACTGCAATTCACCCAATTCGGACATCGTCTTCGAACCCGCCATCAGTCGCCGAAGTGGCTCCGACCGCATCTCGGCGAGTGCGACGGTGATCGCCGTCAACACCCGCTCATGGCCGCTGAGCCCCTCGACCGCGCAGCGGACGGTGTCGACGACGCCCGCGGCCAGCCGCATCAGGACCGCATCGCGAATCTGCGATTTGCCGCCCGCATAGCGGTAGACCGTGGCTCTCGAGCAATGCACCCGCCCAGCCAGTGTTTCGATGTCGAACGCGTCCAGCCCGTCGCGGAGCGCGAGGTCGGTCGCTGCGGCGTAGATCCGGTCTGCTGCAGCGGCGCGACGATCTCCGCCGACGACCCAATCCTCCCGGGCCATGGCTCACCTCCTGCAGACGTCAGCGACCGAACGTCGCAGATCTGAGACATTATGGCATAAAGGTCTCAGCCGCTGTGCAGGTAGCAGGCTGGCGCTGAGATATCGGTCGAACTCTTCTGCCGCGGCCGGTTTCAACTTCGCTGAACCCTGTTGACGCCGACGCCGGACGGCGCTCAGCGTGAACCGATGACACAGCAGGCGGACGCTCTGGGCATTCAGCTGTTCGACAGCCGATATCTGCAGGATCCCTATCCGCTCTACGAGCGCATGCACGCCTCGGGACCGGTTCACCGGGTCGGTGACTCCGATTTCTACGCAGTGTCCGCTTGGGATGCGATCAACGAGGCGGTCACCCGGTGTGACGACTTCTCCTCGAATCTGACCGCGACGATGAAGTACGACAACGATGGCACGGTGAGCGCGTTCGCCATGGACGCACTCGGCGGAGCGACGCAGGTGCTGGCCACGGCGGACGATCCGGCGCATGCGGCGCACCGGAAGGCGCTGGTACGGCATCTGGCGGCCAAGCGCATCGGGACCGCAGAGCCGTTCATCGCCGAGACCGCCACCCGGCTCTGGGACGCCAATGGCCGAGGCGGGCGAATCGAATGGATGAGCGCGGTGGCCAACCGGCTGCCGATGATGGTCGTCGGACGGATCATCGGCGTCCCGGACGAGGACGTCGACAGCCTCGTCGCCTGGGGGTACGCCGCGACACAGTTGCTGGAAGGTCTGGTCGACGACGATGTTCGCACCGCCGCAAGCATCGCGGTCATGGAGCTCAGCGGCTACATCACAGACCAGTTCCATCACGCCGCAGGCAGCCCGAGGGACAACCTCCTCGGCGACCTCGCCACGGCCTGCGCGGCAAGCGAGATGGATGACATCGCCGCGCAGGTCATGATGATCACGTTGTTCAGCGCCGGCGGCGAATCCACCGCATCGTTGATCGGTTCGGCCGCATGGGTGTTGGCCACGCGCCCGGATATTCAGCAGCAGGTGCGCGACCAACCGGAATCGTTCGGCGCCTTCCTGGAGGAGGTGCTGCGCTTCGAACCGCCGTTCCGCGCGCACTACCGCCACGTCGTCGGCGACACCACCCTGGGCGGGGTCGACCTTCCGGCCGGGTCACGCCTGATCCTTCTGTGGGGAGCTGCCAACCGGGACCCATCACATTTCGATGATCCGGAGTCGTTTCGGCTGGATCGTGCAGTCGGCAAGCGGCACATCGCGTTCGGCAAGGGTGCGCATTTCTGCGTCGGCGCCGCCCTTGCCCGCCTCGAGGCGACGATCGTGCTCAGTCAGCTCCTGCAGCGAACCACGCGTATCCGAGCGGCGGAAACGGGGCGATGGCTACCGAGCCTGCTCGTGCGGCGCCTCGAACGCCTAGAACTCGAGTTCCTGTGATCGGCTGGGGACTACCGCTCACCTGACGAGTTGGATGTCCGGCAGCGTCCAGGTCTTGTCGAACAACGGTGGTGTCGGCCCGTAGAAGCGGAACAGGACCTCGAACTGCTCGCCGCTGCGGGTGGGAATCCAGTTGCCCTCCCCGCCCGCGGTCGGGCTGGGTCCGAACACCAGCTCGACCGAACCGTCGGCGTCGGAGTGCAATTCCGGCCTGTGGGACGAGCGGCTGGCCCAGGGCACGCCGCGAATCAGGGTGTGGGTCGCCCGGTTGTAAGCCGTGGCCGACCAGTACAGGGTGACCGGAACTCGGGCAGGCACCGTGAGCCGGTAGGTCGACGATCCGTCCAGCGGGTCGCCGTTGGCATCTCTGACGGTCATCAGATAGAACTGCCCGGTGCCGAGCCGTTTCGCGCTGAAGAAGGCGATCGAGTAGCTCATGGCCCGGTCGTCGATGGGATAGGTCTCGGGATTGCCGTAGTTGCCCGTGCTGGCTTCGATCAGCGCGGGTGAGGCGGGAAGCGCCCAGCGGGTGTCGGCATAGAACGGGGTCTCGTAGACCTGTTCGTATCGGTCGTCGACCCAGGCGCGCACCTCCCGCATGGCAGCAGTCAGCTTTTCGGTCGTCGCCGGGTCGGGAGCGAACGGCTGACCTTTCACGATGCCGATCGAACGACAGATGTCGATCATCGCTTTGTCGCGGGTGAGCCGCGGTTCGGCCTGTACTCGCCGGTCGAGCGCTTCGAAATACGTCGCGTCATAGGGAATTTCGGCGTCGAACAACACGTCAGCGGCATCGATGAACGTCGTCTGCGGGTCGTCACCCACCTCCTCGAGCGGATAGAACCGCACCGTCCGGCCGTAGGCGACAGCATCCGCGATGTCGTCGGCGGTGCCGCCGCCCAGATTGGAGCGCAGGATCGCGTAACCCGAGTACGTCGAGGACCTCAGCGCGATGTAACCGTCGGGCGGGTCCTGCTGGTATCCGGGCGGGAGGATGAGGAACTTGCCGCCCTCGCCCGCGTCGATGCCGGCGGGGCCGACGTCCTCGAGCGCGCACTGCCACGCGTCGTCGACCGAGCCGGTGATCGAGCCCTCGCCGGCCGGCGGTATCTCCAGGACGACGGGGCCGTCGGTGGTGTCGTAGAACGGCATCAGGTAGACGGCGTCCGGGTTCGGTGTCAACGTCTGGTTCTTCCAGTCAAGCAGGCGGGACCAGTACACGATCTGGTTGGGCCCGCCATGGGCGTCCCGCACGAGCGCCTGGTACATCGCGTCGTAATTCACTGCCGGCATACCCCAGATCGCGGCCTCCACCGCGCGGCGATACAGACTCCGCTCGTGCAATTCGGCGCGCGTCATGGTCATCGGTATCGCCTTCCTGAGCGCCGTCGCCACCTCGTGGATCGCCTCCGGGCTTCAGTCAACCCGCCCAGGGCAATACCGTCGAGGTGCGAACACGGAAAAAGGGGTGACGTTATGGGTGAGCTCCCTGGACGGTTGGGTGCCGTCGGACGCGACCGAGAACTGCCGCGGCGCGAGGACCTGCCGTTGATCTTCGACGAGCTGGACTATCAGATGGCCTGTCAGGCCTACCTGTGGGCGCTCCCGCTGGTGTCGTATGCGCAATGGCAGAAGGTGCACACCGAGGTGTTCGGCGCGGGCGCCTGCGATCTGGTCGTCTACCGGACCTACCGCGACAGGCTCGGGATCATCACCGCCAACGCGACCACCCCCTACATCCTCGCCATGCTCGACCTGGGAGAGACGGGACCACTGGTGATCGAGCTGCCTGCCGGTCACACCGCCGGCGGCATCTCCGACTTCTGGCAACGCGAGATCGCCGTCCTCGGAGAGATGGGACCGGAACGCGGCGCCGGCGGCAGGCACCTCGTGCTCCCGCCTGGTGCCGGAACACCCGAGCACACCGACGATCTCCGAGTACACCATGCCAGCGGGATGAACGTCATGTTCGGGTTCCGCACCCTCGATCCGGACCCGGACCGCGCGCAGGCCCTCGTCGAGGGCGTCAAGATCTATCCCCTCGCCGACCCGGTGGGCGCCGCGCCGACGCGGCTGATATCACCCGATGGGCGGCCCTGGTCCGGCGACCAACCACGAGGAATGCAGTACTGGGAGCGGTTGCACGACATCTATCAACGCGAGATCGTCGACGAACGCGACCGGTTCTACCTCGCCATGCTCGCCCAACTCGGCATCGAGAAGGGAAAGCCCTTCGCACCCGGTGAGCGGCTCACCGACATCCTGTCCGCTGCCGCGCAAGCCGGCGAGTTGATGGCTCAGGCCAACTCCTTCGCCAAACGGTTCCCGGACTCCCGCTACTGGCCCGACCGTCGCTGGGACCTCGTGTTGGCGCTCGACGAATCCAGCCAGCGCACTAACTATTACGACCAACTCCTGGAGCGCGCCGCCTGGTTCTACGAGGCCGTGAGCTTCTCCGCCGCGATGAAGAGCCAGACGCCGGGGCTGGGGCAGGCATACCTGAGCTGCTACACCGACAGCGCAGGGCGGTGGCTCGACGGCGGCAACGACTACACCCTGCACATTCCCGCCAACCCGCCCGCCAAGCTCTTCTGGTCGGCCACGGTGTACTCAGCCGACACCCGCTGCCTGATCGACAACCCGCAGCAGCGAGGTGACCGAGGATCGCGCAATCCCGACCTCGCCTACAACGACGACGGATCAGTGACCCTGTACTTCGGCCCCGAGGAACCGGCAAATCACGAATCCAATTGGATACAAACCATTCCGGATCAGCACTGGTTCGCATACTTCCGGCTCTACGGTCCGCTCGAGGCGTACTTCGACCGCAGTTGGCGGCTCGCCGACATCACCGCCGCCGGCCAGAGCGGTTCCAACTAGCGGAACACTCCGGCGGTCGCCAGCGCCACCCGGCGCCGCGCGCGCTTCGGCTTGTCGCCGAAGCGGTCGATGGCCCAGGACACCGCCGTGACGAGTTCGAACAGTTCCTCGGCGGTGACGGACGCCGACGCCGATCCGTGGTCACGGGCCCGCTGTAGGAAGTCGCGGGTGCGGTCGGTGAGCCGCGTGTTGACGTCCTTGACCGGTGAGTCGGCGTCGTCCACTGCACCGGCGATGCAGGTCGGCAGGTCGTGCCAGATCCGCAGTCGCCACGCGAGCCGAAAGAGCCACTCGCGCAGCGCATCATCGACCGACCGATCGCGTTCGAATCCGACGGCCTCGGCCAACAGGTCCGCCACGCTGTCCTCGATCACCGCGGCCAGCAGGTCGTCCCGAGTGGGGAAGTTGCGGTACAGGGTGGCATTGCCGACGCCGGCGGCGGTGGCGATGCCGTCGATGGGGGCGAAGATCCCGTCGGTGTCGAACGCCACTCGAGCAGCGCGCAGTATCGCCTCGCGGTTGCGGCGGGCGTCGGCGCGGAGCGGACGCGACACTGTGGCCACCGATTCGACCTCCGCTTCGAGGAATAACTGGGGATGCTCCCCACTTGTCTAGGTGGGGACGTACCCCACTTACACACACTACGGCGGGAGTCACGATGACGGAGCAACTCGAGGGACGGACGGTGCTGATCACCGGAGCGAACGGCGGTCTCGGCGGTGAATTCGTACGACAGGCCCTCGAACGCGGGGCGCGACGGGTCTACGCCACCGCCCGGAGGCCGCGGGAGTGGAACGACGACCGCGTGGTGCCGTTGCGGCTCGACCTGACCGACACGGCCTCCGTCGCCCAGGCTGCGGCGGCCGCGACGGAGGTGGACCTCGTGGTGAACAACGCAGCCGTCGCACCCGAGGAGGATTTCTCCGTCCTGACCGGCGAGGAGGACGTCGCGCGCCGGATCTTCGAGACCAACTACTTCGGCAATCTGCGCGTCGCCAAGGCGTTCGCACCGGTGCTGGCCGCCAACGGTGGCGGCGCTCTGCTCAACGTGCTGTCACTGGCCGCCTGGATCCCGATGCCGACGGCCTATGCGGCATCGAAGGCCGCGATGTGGTCGGCCACCAATGCGCTACGGGCCGAACTGACGTCGCAGCGGACGAGCGTCACCGGGCTGATCGTCGGGATGATCGACACCGCGATGGTCACCCGCTTCGAGGTACCGAAGAGCAGTCCGGCGAGCGTGGTGGGGCAGGCATACGACGGTGTCGCCGCAGGCGCGTTCGAGGTGCTCGCCGATGACGATTCCAGGGACGTGAAGGCCCGCTTGAGCGGCAGCGCCGAGGAGCTCAACGCCTATCTCGCCGAGGCGCTCGCGGCCGTCACGGTCTGACAGCGACCCGCGGTCTCAGCAGTAGGATGTCATCCCGCTGGGGTGGATCTTCTCGATGACGGCGCCGGGCGGGATCGGCTGGCCGAAGGCCATGCACCACGGCACCCCGTTCTTGAGCACCATGATGCCTGGGCCGGCGCTGGGTTTCGGGTTCAGCGCCTCGTTCGCCTGATCGACGCCCTGCTGGACGTTGTCGATGACCTGGTTGGCGATACCCGCGCCCGGGTTCTTCTGCTGCTCCTGGCACTGCTGGTCGTCCGGAGGGCAGGGCGGCGGCGGATCGGCGTTGGCGATCGGCGCCGCGAGCAGGAAAGCGGCGGCGCCGGCCGCCAAGGCCGATGCCACCATGGTGGAGGGTTTGCGCACGCGATGACCCTAGCGGCGATCGCCGTCCATCCACCACGCGAGACAGCAAGCGCGGCACGGGGTGCTTGTCAACGCAATCAACGCGTCGGGACACACTGCGTTGTCTCGAGTGAAGTTCCTGCTCACAGTGTTGCCGCAGCTGTGTGCAGATGATCTTGACCAGCAGTTACGCATCGTAATACCCGGCCGACCCGCAAATTCTCACGCCCGCTCCGCCAGCTCCGCCAGATTCTTCAACGAAGTGTCCAGATGCTCGGGGCCGAACGGCGGGAACTCGATGTCGCGGTTCTCCGGCGGCACTTGAGACCAGTCGTAGCTCAACGTGACCTCGGTCCGGTCGGCGGTGACCGCCTCGAGGTCGTAGCGCCAGATCCACCCGCCCCACTCGACGGGGCCGTCGTCGGTCTCGCGACCGGGGATGTGGCGGGGTTCGGCCCCGGGCTGCCAGGCGATGGCGCGCGGCCGGTCGAACACCTCCACCCGGTTCGACATCTCGTAGTTCTTGTTCGGATGACCGTCGTGGTACATCCCCATCCGGAAGATCTGGCCGGCCGCGGTCAGGCGTTCGCCGTCGACAGCGTGCCGCACCCCTCCGCCGCGACCTATCGCCACATGAGCCGCCGGATCGGCCAGCACGTCGAACACGGTCTCCGCCGCGGCATCGATCGTGATGCTCGCTGCGATGCGCTCTTCAGTCATGCCCATACCGACTACCCGAGGCGAGGAAATCCATCGAGCATCGACCGCAACGCGCGACTTTCGTGTACAGCTTCTGGGTGGGCTCAGCTCTCAGCGACTGAACGCGCTGGCTGCCGGCCGCGACACTCGAGCTAGGAGCATTCCCCCGTGAAGATCATGCACGCCATCGCCACTGTGGCGGTCTCGACGCTGGTGCTGACCGGTTGTCAGGACGCCGAGTCGGCGCCCGCCGCAGACGCTTACCCGTCGGGACCCGTCACGATGACGGCCGGTGCCAACCCCGGAAGCGGGTTCGACCTCACGATCCGCTCGGTCGTCGACGCGCTGCAGAAGGAGGGAATCGTCGAGGTTCCGCTCCCGGTGGAGAACCGGCCGGGAGCGAGCGGCGCGGATTTCCTGACAACCATGGTCGAGCAGGACAAGGGCAGAGGCGACCAGGTCTCCGTCACGTCGCTGTCGATCATGATGAACGAGCTGCGGGGCGTGTCGAAGTACGGGTACGACGACGTCACCATGATCGCCCGTCTGATGACCGAGTACTACGTCGTCGTCACCGCTGCGAACTCACCGTTCGCGAATCTCGGCGACCTCATGACCGCCATCAAGGCGGATCCCGGTCGTGTCCTGGTTGGTGCCGCCAACGACGACGAAGCACCCTTCGACCTCCTGGTCTCGGCGGCAGGCGGCGACCCGTTGACCATCGAGTACGTCACCCAGGAGGGAGGCGGCGACCAGAACGCCGCGCTGCGTGACGGTGCCATAAGTGTGGCGATCGGCGGCGTCAGCGAGTTCGTCGGCCAACTCAAGTCAGGCGAGCTCGCGGCGCTCGGTGTACTCGCCGAGAACCGGCTGCCCGGCCTCGAGGCGCCCACCGCACGGGAACAAGGGCTCGACGTCACGCTGTCGAACTGGCGCGGACTCTACGGTCCACCGGCCATGCCGGAGGTCGCCGTCGCGTTCTGGCAGAAGGCGCTCGGCGAGATGGTGAAATCGCCCACCTGGCAGCAGATTTCCGAGCGGAACCAGTTCACCACCACCTTCATGACCGGCCAGGAGTTCTCGACCTTCCTGGCCGATACCCAGGCGGACGTCAAGGCCGCGCTGGGGGAGGCAGGTCGCTGATCAGACCGCTACATCTTGGTGTAGCGCGCCATGGCGAAGCTGTACAGGCCATAGGTGATGATTCCCAGGCCGGCGAGGATGAGAAGAATCGCTCCGAACGGCTGGGCTCCGAGTGTCTTGAGTGCGCCGTCGAGTCCCGTGGCCTTGCTGGGCTCGGAGAAACACGCGGCGATGATGACCAGCACCCCGGCACCGGCGATGACGAGTCCTTTCGCGACGTAACCGATGACACCGAGTCGCCGCACCAGGTCGCTGGCGTTGCCGTTGAGATCATCGAGGAATTTGCGGCCCGCTCCCTTGTAGACGTGGTACCCGCCGACGGCGGCGATGACGATACCGACGGTCACCAAGAGGACGGTGCCGCCGCCGGATTGCATGAGCCGGGCGCTCAGGCCGACATTCTGGTCACCTGTGGACTTCCCGGCACCGCGGGCGAATCCCAAGGTGGAGTAGGCGAATCCGAAATAGACGACGGCCAGGGCGAACGCCTTTGCCCGGTCGACGCTTTCCAGCATCGGACTTTGGCGCTTCGGGTCGGTGGAGCGGCCGAGCAGCGTCTCGGCGATGCGCCACATCGCCATGATCGCGAATGCGACCACCGCGACCCAGAGCGCGACGATGCCGCCTGGCTTGACCGCCAGAGCCGACAGGGCGCCGGATTGGTCGGCGGTGCCGCCGGTACCGAGCGCGATCTGAATCGCCAGGTAGCCGATGACGATGTGAAGCAACCCGCTGACCACGTAGCCGGCCCGGGCGACGCGCTCGAAGACGCTGTTCTGGGCGATGTCCGCCAATGTGCCTGTCACACCGCACTCACCGCATGAGTGTGAGGGCACGCTCCAAGGGCCGAATTGGCTTCGCTGATCACCGTCTGACGTCGTGACTCCTCTGCGGCGACCGCATCCCGGGCGTGGCCGGCCGCAGCCTGGGCGGCATAGGCGTCGGCGGAAGCGGTGGTCAGCAGGCCGTGGAACTCCGGCAAGCGGTCCTGTACGTCTTCGACGGTGGTGTGGGTGGCGATCATCTGCGAGGGGTCATCGGCTGACACCTCGAGTCCGATCGATCGGTGCACCTCGAGTTCGTGTATCTCGTAATTCGTCAGGGGTCGGCACAGTTTCAGCAGCACGTCGTAGCGGGGGCTGTCCTGTGGTGAGAGTTCGAGTTTGACGATCTTGAGGTGACTCGCCGGCAA
Organism: Mycolicibacterium arseniciresistens; assembly: GCF_030519285.1. Taxonomy (NCBI): domain Bacteria; kingdom Bacillati; phylum Actinomycetota; class Actinomycetes; order Mycobacteriales; family Mycobacteriaceae; genus Mycobacterium; species Mycolicibacterium arseniciresistens. The sequence goes on along the minus strand of NZ_JAUMSQ010000050.1, from coordinate 2,644 downwards.
TTGCTCCTGTCCGGGCGTGGCAGCCGCCGACGTGTTCGGGTGCGCCGGGGTCATCGGGACCCGGCCGCGGGCCGCGTCTCGTCGTGGGGGGCCGCTTCACGGCTCTGCGGCGCAGGGGAGGCTGGATCAAGGGCGTCGGCACGCTCGAACTGTTGGTTGAGGTCATCGCGAGAGGTGGTCGCCTCGTGACGATGACCGGCGGCCTGCTGCTGCAGTCCCTTTGCCTGGGCCGCTTTGACATCGGCTTCGGCTTGAGCGGCGCGGGCTTTGGCCGCGGTCTCCTCGGCGCGCGCTTCGCGCTGTGTGACGTGCCGGTCCTCTTCTCGGGCTTGGCCGCGGATGTTCTCCGCTTCGGTATGGCGGTGCTGATCACGCTTCTTGCGGGCCACCCAGGCAAGAGCCGCGAGGAGCAGCAGTGCCACGAGCGCGACGACGACGATCAAGACGATGGTGTTGGTGTCCATGTGCATTCCTTAGGTCGATGAGGTGAAGAATCTGCTCACAGGTGGCGCAGAAGTGTTTTCTGACAGTCGGTTTGCTGTGCGAAAGCTGCCGTGCGGCTGGTTTCAGTAGTAGTGACGTCGACCGCCCACCGCGTGTCCCATCCGTCCCACCACGAGCAGGATCAAGCCGACAACGAGAAGAAGTATCCCGATCACCAACAGGATCTGGGCGAAGGCGAAAGTCGGGACCAGGCTTGGAAGCAGGAGTCCGAGCACGATGAGGACGATTCCGAGAACGATCATGATGTGGACCTGATTTCTGACGAGATGTGTTGGAGGACAGGCCAGGAGGAATTCATCGCTTGAAGACGTCCTTCAGCTTTGCCCCCGACTGTTTGGCATTGGCCTTTGCCTGTTCCGCGCGTCCCTCGGTGCGTAGGCGGGTGTTCCCCACGGCGCGTCCGAGGATCTTCTTGGTCGCACCCCGGGCGGCTTCGGCCTGATGGGCGATCGTCTTACTGATGGTCATGGTGTTCCTTTGTGTGGTGTTGCGGACCGGCGCCGGTCGTGGGCCGGCTATGGGGTGGCTGCGACCGCGTCGGCCGACGGGGGTGACGCGCTGCTTTGCGTGCGGTCTCGTGTTCGCGATCCGACGAGTCGGCGGTGGGCGCCGGTCACGGCAATCGGGGAAACGATCAAACCGATGACGATCATGTGGTGCCTCAGACTCTCTAGAACTCCAGTACACACCCGCTCAGCCTCAGTGTCAACAGCGTTGACCCACACTGTTGGTCTATGGTGTGGTCACAAGTCACAAGTCACAAGTCACAAGTCACGAGTCGCGTGGAGGTGCAGGCGATGGCTGGACGGTTGGATCGCACGGACGGCGGGCATAACGGCAGGCACCCCACGGGTATCGGGGCCGACGTGCGCGCTGCACCCATTTCGCGCGATCTCATCCTGCACACTGCGCTGGCGATCCTCGACCGCGACGGTGAGAGCGGACTGTCCATGCGCCGCCTCAGCGAAGCGCTGAACCGGGATCCGGCAGTGCTCTACCGCCACGTCCCGAATAAGGGTGCTGTGCTCGACGGTGTCGCCGAGATCCTCTTGAGTCAGCTCACGGTGGACCGTGGTGACCCCGACTGGATCCGTCAATTGCGTTGTGTCGCGCACGAATACCGTCGACTCGCTATGGCGCACCCCAACGCGGCGACGCTGTTGGTCACCCGACCGCTGGCCACCCCGCTCGGACAGCGGTCTCCGGGAATGTTGCGTCCTCTCGAGGACGTGCTCGCCCTGCTGACATCGGCTGGATTCACCGGAACGGACGCGCTCCACGTCTACCGGGTGCTCTTCGGCTACCTCCACGGCCACATCCTCGACGAACTGCAGGAGATCGTAGAACGCCCTGAGGAGACCGATCACGTGCTGCGGTTGGGGCTGCACCGGTTTCCGGTGAATGAGTTCCCGAACCTGCGCGAAATGGCACCCGTTCTGTCGGCGTACGACGGGGCCAGTGAACTCGACCGTGGCCTCGACCTCATCCTCAGCGGGCTGACCGCGACCCTCGTCACCACCGGCAGCGCGGCACCCTGACGACGAGCCGGCCCGGCTCTTCTCTCTCTGCACGACCTTGCCGCGCGACCAGGAAACCCTTGCCTCGCACGGGAGAACTCTGGCCTGTGGGCGATTACGGACACCCCCCTGCGGCGAGCAACATTCTTCTCAGCACCCAGGCACCAGCCCCGCCCGAGAGGAACTCACCATGACCACTTCGAACACCCGCAAGCTGACCCGCTTCCGCTACGCGGCCACGATGCTCGGCACACTCGCCATCTTCGCCCTGGCCCCGGCCACCGCGAACGCAACCGACAACGATCCCGGCCCCGCCGGCAGTTGCAACTACACCGACGCCGACGGCCACAACATCCCGATCGACGACGGTCAGGACGTCATCGTCGACGGCAAGATCGTCTCTTGCCGCGGCGGGTCCATCGTCATCACCACCGCCCCCAAGCGAGGCGCAGGCAACATCCGGCCCGAGATCGTCGAGCCCGGCCTCGCGGTCGTCGAGCAGTCGCCCAAGCCGCCCAAGCAGCCCCGGCCGGTCACCCAGAATCCGCCGCTGATCGCCGCACAGCCCTGACATCCGCGCCGCCCACCCGGCCCGCCACCTAGAGGTGGCGGGCCGGCCGCGG
>NZ_JAUMSQ010000005.1:0-91131 GCF_030519285.1 Mycolicibacterium arseniciresistens | reverse complement strand
GATACGTCCGGTGGCTGATGTGCAGGCGCCGCCGGTGCAGCCGCAGACGGTGCCGGGGCGGTTCCTGCCTGAGGTGCCGCACCAGCCGGATCCGGTGGCGCTGCCGATCGCGGTGGTGTCGCCCGCGCCATCGGCTCCGGCGGTCAGGGTGCCTGCGAATCGCGGGCCGGATCCGGTGGTGCGTGCGCCGGTGCAGATCCCGGGTCCCGTACCGGCGCCGGGCGCACCGGTGGTGCCGGTGGTGCCGGTTCCGGGTGTGCCGATCGTGCCGTTCAACCCCTTCAACCCGTTCCCGACGATTCCGACGTGGACGACGACGTGGACGACGACGTCGGCGACGACGACGACGAGCCCGACGACGACCACGAGCCCGACCACCACGTCTCCGACGACGACTACGGAGACGACGACCGAGGCGACGACCTCTGAGGAGACGAGCACGCCGACGACGGTTCCGACGGTGCCGCCGGAGGCGGAACCTGAGCCAGAGTCGCCCCCGTCGCAGGCGCCGGCGTACTCGCCCCCGGCGGAGGAGCCGGCCTTTCACCGCCGGCCGTTGCGCCGGAGCCTGCCGCGCCCTTGGCTCCCGAGCCTGTCGCGCCGGAACCCATAGCGCCAGAATCGGTGGCTCCGGTGGAGCCGGAGCTACCGTCGAGCGGAAGTGGGGGCTCGTATGACGAGCCGACGCTGACGTTCCCGGAATCGCCGTAGCAGGGCTGACCTCACTGGTGAGCCGCAGAGCTCGGGTACTGTTAGTTCAGGTCAGTGACTCTTGGCCGACGCCGGACTGCAAAGCCCAGGGCCCGGCCATAGGTTGACTCGCAACTGTCAGGAGTTTCGACCGCAGCCTTGTCGCTGGGTGTATTCGTACTCTGCCAGGCTCTTGCTCGGCCGGTCGAACGAGCACCACCGACTCCACACCGGCGAGGAGACAATGCTGGGCCGGGAGAACGCGTCGATCCATCGCGTTCCGTCCGGATAGGTCTGGCCCATGCAGCCGCCTGGCCGGTCAAACCCGGAAAGGCCGCCTGGGCAGTAGCTGTTCGGCCCGGAGGGCATGAAAGGATCAGGCTGGGCGTACGCCACAGGCGCGAACAGTGCGCCGAGAGCGAGCACAACCGCGGGGAGCACCGTCTTGATGGTCCGCCTGTGCCGCACGCTTGCCCACCTAGCGGACGGTCTCACGTCGGGCGTGAACGTTCGGCGTCCTTTGACTTCCGATGTGCGCATAGCGATTCTCCGTTCTCGGCCTTCGGTGGTGGCTGCTTCGAGCGATGCCCCAGAAGCCTGTGCGGATGTTACTGGCTGCCGGGTATCGACACATGGCGTACCACAGAGCTTTTCAGCAGAAGATTGACATCGCAACTACGCCTTCGGGCACCGCCACGGTCGAACGGGTTTTTAGCTGCTCGGGCCGAGTGTCACGTCGCAACGATGATGACATGGGTCCCGGTGGTGGGTGGACCTTCGCTTGTGGCGATGCCGCGGAGGTGCTCGCATACCTTCGCGAGCGAGAGTTCTCGTCGAGGACTCAGGGCTGTTGATGATCGGCCCGCGCGCGGAGAAGAAGTTCGGCAAGCGACACTTCATGGACCTTCTCTCGACCTTCGTGGCCGATCTTGAGCTGCGGGTCGTAGCCGGCGTCAGGGAAATTGGATTCGTTTCGCCACTTGTCATCCCGGCCCGGCCGGGTCGCGAGCAGCGACCACTCGTCCTCGCGGGTCGAGGCTGGCTCGTGCAACACGTCGACTGGGAGCGCTTCACCATTTGGGTTGAAGAAATCCCAACTAGAGGTGACGTGAAGTGGCCGTACGGTGCAGTCACGCATCGTTCCAGGTGTGCCAGGCCAAGCGAGAGGTGCTGCTTGGTGCGATGCTTGACGTCGAGTTGTTCAAATGCGTTCCGGCGGCGATGCAGCGCCTCCGCGACGAACGCGCCACGGAGGTCAGCGACAACGGCCTTATGCGCATGCCCGCGGTGCGGGATGTGCGCGCCTGTGGATATGGGCCGGCTTGAAGGTCAACGCGACACTTCTGGTAGGACTGGGCCTTGACGCTAGCGGCGTGGAGAACCAGAGTGTCCTTCTTCCAGAAGGCATCAGCGGAGATGACGCTAAGGCTGCGGACTTTGACGCCGTTCCGCGCGTCGATGACGAAGCCATCTCGGGCCTGAAGTTCTCAGTGGCGCTGCCGTCGGACCTTGCTGTCCGGACGCTTGGCGAGCGCTGGCTGATCCGCGTGGCGCTAGAAAGATTTCACGAGCACGCATCGTGCAGTATCGCGGATTCTGACGGACACCTGGAAGAGCCGTCGACTCTCAGGCACCGGTACGGACTACACCATTAGTCCCACCATGAAAGCTTTCGTGGGCGTAATCGTGTCAAGTGACCGACAGTTCAGCTGTTGAACGCGCCTCTGCTCCCGTCAGATCGAAGTGGCTAGATCGTCGCAGCGGATCGCGATAATCTGCGGGGAGGTCTTGTGAGGGGGTAGGGGATCGTTCTGCCTTCGATACCAGTAGTGCTCATAGCTGTGGGAGCGGTCGCGAGCAGCGGCGGTCTTGCTCGGCGTCAATGACGCACTGGCGATGAAAAGGCTCAATCATCGCCGCATGAGGTCACTGCCTGTCAATGCGAGCTTTGGAAGGGGTTGCTTTCGATGCCAGAAGACTTCGAGCAAGCAGTCATTGAATGGGCACATACGTACAACGCGTATCAAAGAATCGCTGCTTCGCCCGAGCTACTGTCGGACCAGATTCGAGAACTCACGGCGGTTTTCGGGCGTGAGGGTGTGATACCCGAGTGGGCAGGCGTCGACCTGCTGCGTGGATGGGCCTTCTACATCGTGCGCGCGCACCGACATGGCGGAGCCTACGATCCGCTCTTTGTCGAGTATCCCGAGATGGTGGGTATACTCGATGCGATTCGTCGACACCCTGCTGCCAGTCAAGGCGATCTTCCACCTTCACCTGGCGCCACCGAAGGACAACGGGCCGAGTCAGATGATGAGGGGCGGGGATCAGGTGGACACCTGTTCATCATTAACGGAGACCTCACCAGAATTGCTTGCGACGCAATTCTCATCCCGACCGATTCCAGTTTTCGAATCGAGCCGTACTGGCGAGCGGTGGTCACGCATGATGCTCTCCCGCTGAACTGGGAATTACGGCCGCTGATTGAATTGCCCGCCAAATTCCGTGTCGACACCGCCGATAGCGACAAGATCGCCGTGTGGCTCGGCAACATAGGACAATTTGGCAATAAATCTGGCTTTGAGACCTTTGAAGCGACGATTCGTGAGTTCATCATTACCGCCAAGAGCGCCTGCGATACCGACCGGCCAAGTCGGTTGTATAAGTGGCCGAAACCACGACTTGCGCTACCCGTCATCGGTTCCAAAAAGGGAGGTGGTCACCAGCGGCGAGGCGATCTCCTGAAGGGCCTTGTCCGCACTCTGCACGTGCTTGCAGGCGAACACGACGTTGACATAGTTCTGGTCACCGCTAGCGGCAAAGCCTATGCAGCAGCGCAGCGAGCGCGGACGGAATCGCTAAGAGGTGCCGATCTCACTCGATACTGGGGCTTCGGCAATGACGCCCTGGTCGGCAGAGCAAGAAGTCTGGCTGAGAGCGCTATTCAACGCCACCTTGTGCTCTTTCTGGGGTCCGGCGTTAGTGCTGGTGCCGGGTTGCCCACGTGGGCCCAGTTGCTAGACGACCTCGCCGCCGTGGCCGGATTAGGTAAGGACGCGCGAAGGCGTCTCCAAGAAAAGGACGCCCGCGATTACGCGACGTTGATCGAGCGGCGCATGGCTGAGCGACAGCTAAAATTCCGCGACCAGATTGCTACCGAGCTCAAGGCCCAGTGCTACTCGTTGCAGCATGGGCTGTTGGCCTCCTTACCTAGCAACGAGGCGGTGACGACTAACTTCGACACTCTCTTCGAAGTGGCCGCGCAAACGGGCAAGCGCAAGTTAGCGGTGTTGCCGGACGACCCGCGTGACAGTGGCGGGCGGTGGCTGCTGAAGATGCATGGCAGCATCGACGATCCTCAAAGGATTGTGATGACGAGGTCCGATTTCCTCGATATGCCTCGTCAATATGGTGCGCTACTCGGACTTGTGCAGGGTCTTCTGCTGATGCGACACATGGTGTTTGTGGGTTACTCGCTTAAAGACGAGGACTTCCAGGAGTTGATCTATGAGGTACGCGCGGCGCGCGGTGGAACCGCGGGGAGGGGAACTGTCCTCACACTATTCCGTGACGAACTCGACGAAGAGCTATGGAGCCACGACATGGAAGTCGTTTCCATGGTGGACAACTGGAGCGGTGACAAGCCTGTCGTCGAGTACGCGGCCCGCCAACTGGAGATGTTCCTTGACCTCGTCGGCTACTTATCCACGACCTGTTCAGCGTTCTTCTTGGATGAAACTTATAAGGAGTTGGTCGGCGGCCGAGGAGAGGAGTCGCTTCGTCAGACTCTGCGGGAACTGGTAGCTTCAACCGCGGACGCTGAACTAGGTAGCGTGGGGTACGAAGTCAGGGCATTCCTTGCCACGTTAGGCGCGCTTCACTCGTGAGTATCGTCTGCCCGGGCGCGCCGAATGGCCCAATCCATGCGTCACTCATGATGCTTCCCCGAATACCATCCGCGGTGCCCCGAGATGATCGCCACCCCGGCTGACACCATTGATCGGGACTGCCCCCAGGTTGGTTGACTCCTGAGGAAACTTCACTGGAGCCCCTTCTTGGATCGACATCGCTAAGTGGACGACAACGCGACCGCGTGAAACTTCAGCGACTAATGTCGGTTCCGGTTGACCGATCTCAGCTGCCGGAGGGGTAATGCCAAGGGTGTATTCCAAAGCGCGAAACAACGACCCCGCGGTTCCTTTCAATTCCAGAGAGAAGCACTTCAAGTCAGGTCGAGGTTTCGCTGTAGACATCCGAGTCCGCGACTACAACGGCGCCGCGGCGCAACGGTACGCAGACGGCGTGATCATCGACTTCTACGAGTCTGAAGTTGATGCTCGTCGAGTCGCTCACGACGTGAATGAGGGACGACGCTATGCGCCAGGTCATCATCTGCACGGTCGTGCTCACAGCGCCATCGTCATACCTGCATGGAACATGCCTGAGGACCCAAGCGAAGGGTATCCATGGGAGACGAAACAAGGTAGTGCAGAGATGGCCAAAATCTATCGGGACGCGGGCGAACCCATACCGCAGTGGCTGTCGATCATCCTCACGCGGATGGGCGACGCACGCGGTCACAGGGGCCTGCGGCCGACTACATCTGATGACCCTGCAGCCGTCGGGAAGGACCAAAGGAGCGAGTCAATTTCGTGGTCTCGAGGGACCGGTGCACATGCGTCTCATTCGCTGGAAAGTACCGCGACGCGCATAGCGCTACTCGACGATGACCTACTCGAGTTGGTGAAGTCCGCCGTAAGGGCCGGGGAAACAATCCAAACCCTTGGGTGGTCGCGCCCGAATCGCATCGCGTCGACAGGACGGGAGGGAGTCTGGGTGGAGACCAACAGCTCAGACCAGAAGGACGGACAGCCACAGCTCGTTCCAGCCTGGATGATTGCTGTTGCGTGGGACCACCTCAAGCGAAACGGACGTGTGTCGCAGCAAGACCTCGTAAAGACGATGCGCATCACAAGGTCAGCGTTTGTGTGCGCCCTGATCGCCCGCTTTCCGGATGTGATCGTAGAGAGCAGTCCACGAATTGGCCTGCGTCTGGAACCAGCTTCAGATGAACAACCTGAGCAGGCCGCGCTTCTAACGGCGAATTCGCGTGCGGTAACTCCCGGGTGGGAGCAGCTCCGAAGAGAGTCGACGATCTCCCCCGTTCTTGCGGACACCGGCTCGGGTGCAGATAGCGGATTGCCGCCGCGCGCCCAGATCGCTTCTCAGTCATCTCCACGCGGCATTGACCTCGACGAAACGCGTTCGGGGCCTCCGACTTACTCTCAGCGGTTGAACCACTTGTTCGAGACCAATCATCCGGCCGAACGCGGTCCCTACACTTCCGGTGAGGTTGCACAAGCGCTCCAGGCCGACGGTATTCCGGTGCATGAGGCATCGGTGACAGCCTTGAGGGCCGACGCCGGCGTATCGCCTTCTCGCAAGATCACGGAGGCGCTTGCCTACTTCTTCAACGTCGAAGCCCAATACCTATGGGAAGCCGCTGAGGAGGACGCCGCTCGATCCGCTCGGACGCAAGCATCACCCAGCAAGGACGAAGACGGTCGGGAGGATCGTTCTGTGAACGCCAGCGTCGTGCGGCGTAAGCCGCCCGGCACGACGGACGAGCCCTCGGCCACGCAGACGCCGGTATCGAAGATCAAATTTACCGCTACGGACCTTCTGCGACTAATCGGTGGCCTGAGCGCAGCGGCGAGATACGCCGGCGAGGGCGTCTATGCTGATCGTCGATTACTCCGACGCTTATTCGTCCAAATCGCCGAGGCTGCGAGTTACTTACAGGAATCGCTGACCGACGATGTGCCGGTACCGGTCCGATTTCTCGAGCACGTCATCGTTGATTGGGATGAGACTTCGCCGTCGGACAACGGCACAGAGCGGGACTATCGATGGCTTGCGGAATTGCTGAATCGTCACCTGGACTCCTGATGCTCCGAGCGCGTGTACGTGCAAACGGCTCAACCACAACCAGTACGTTGAAGCGGTGGCCGATGCCCCCGCCTGGATCGAACAACTGCTCGGATGGAAGCCCGCTACACAGAAGAGCCAAAAAGGCTGCGAGGCGCTCTTCGGTGCGGCTGTAGCTCCGAATCTTGCGGATATGAGTAGCCGCGCGAGCATGCACCTCGCCGGCTACGCCTACGAGACCCTCGATATACCCCAGAGTCGCGTCCGCACTCAAAATCTAGATGACGACTCCGCGGCCAGCGGGACCGCGTTGGAGCGGGCGATCGAAAACGATCTGAAGCAGGAACTTCAAGCGCGAGATCCGGACCGGACGTGGCTCGTCACCCGCACCGGGACTGTCGCCGATTACGCGCAGTACACCCACCTGAACGAGCTGCAGGCGCTCCTTGACCAGAGCCCGGCACTCCGCTCCACATTCGCCGGCGATTACCAAGTGAAGACCGACGTCTATGTCGGCGTGGAGAACTCCGCCGTCAGCGGCGTTGAACCGTACCTGCATGCGGCCATCTCCAGTAAGTGGACGATTCGATCGGACCGAGTGCAGAACGTTCGCCACGAGTTCGGCATGCTCGTGAAGAACCGTCGTGGGCGGGCGCCGCATCTCGTACTCGTCACCGGTGAGCCGTTGCCCTCGCGTCTCCTGTCCATCGCCCGAGGGACCGGCGAGATCGACGCGGTATATCACCTGATGTACGACGAACTCGACATGGCGGTTTCGGTCCTGTGCGGCGACGGCGGGCTCTACCCTGACCAGCGCGGTGCGTGGGTGGAAATGGCCAAGCAGAAGAGGTTGAAGCCTTACTCGAGCCTCGTGGACGACCTACTGCTCAGCTGAGCGCACCGCGGATGTGCTGAGCTACAGCTGACGCGAGACCGACGGGCACAGCATTACCGATCTGCTTCGCGATCTCGACCTTCGACCCGCACCAGGAGAAGGTCTCCGGGAAGTCCTGCAGCTGCGCCGCTTCGAGGTGGGTGATGACTCGATTGACGCGTTTCGCCGGCCTGCGAGCGTCCCACTGCGGGTGGAGGTACTTGCCCTTCTCGGGCTTAAAGAACTCCGTCCGGATGGTGACCGACGGCTCATCCCAACGCATGCGGCCCATCACGTCGGTGGTTCCCGTCGGCTTGTTGCGCCAGCAGTCCGGGAGGAGCTCGTCGGGAAGGTCGAATCGACCGCCGCCGGGAGGAATGCAGTCGTAGCGCTGAAGGGAAAGCTCGCGCGGATTGCGACCAAAATGAAGATCCAGCCACTTGAACTCGCCGGGAACCGTCTGGCCGAAAAAAGTGGTCATTGCTTCCGGCAGTGACGTGGTCGACGGCTGTTCCGGCAACTCGCTAATCCTGTCGCGCACCGTCGCCCATGGCTTCAAGCCGCCTGTCGGCACCTTAGCGTGGGTGCGAGGCGGAGGGTCGATCCTGCCGACGCGCGACCCGATCACGATCGCCCGGGGCCTGCGCTGCGCCACGCCGTAGTCCGCCGCCAACAGCACGGCGTGCGAGAGCTCGTAGCCGCTCAGCATTCCGCCGTCGGCCTCGTCGAGCAGTAGCTGGAACTCCGCGCTGCGTCGGAATCGGTCGACATTCTCGATCACGAACACCTTCGGGTTGGCGCGCTCGACGACCTGGAGATAGCGCTTCCACATCTTGTTGCGCGGATCGTCGACGTCCTTGCTGCCGAGGTTGGAGAAACCCTGGCACGGGGGTCCGCCGATGACGACGTCAGCTTCAGGTATGTCGCCCTTGAGCGCGTCGTCGATGTCACCCCAGAAGGTGTGTTTTTCGCCGAAATTAGCTGCATAGGTCGCCGCCGCATGAAGGTTCCACTCCACGGACAGCACCGGGTCGAAGCCATGCGGCTTGAAGCCCGCGGTCATGCCGCCGCACCCTGCGAACAGGTCGATCATCTTCAGGCGCTTCGCCACGGCATCATGCTATGCACCCCCACCGACAACCACGGATCGGCACGCCGTTTCTACGCTGAACCAGTGACCGAGTCATGGGCCTCATCGGCAGGCGTGCGGGCAAGCATGCAATCCAACAAGGGCAGGGACACCAAGCCCGAGCTGGCTCTGCGCTCGGCGGTACATGCGCTGGGCTTGCGTTACCGCGTCGACGCCAGGCCCCTCACGGGTCTCCGGCGCACCGCTGACCTGGTCTTTCCGCGCCTCAAGGTGGCGGTGTTCCTCGACGGGTGTTTCTGGCACGGTTGTCCTGAACACCACACCGTCGCCGCCACCAACGCGACGTTCTGGGCCGACAAGGTGAAGAGCAACGCGGCCAGGGACCGCGACACAGACCGCCGACTCGGGGAGGCCGGCTGGGCGGTCGTGCGGGTATGGGAGCACGAAGATCCCGCGGAGGCCGCCCACCGCGTCCAGGTCGTCGTGTCGGCACGACGAGCAGGCGAAAGCTAGCCCATCCAGTCCTGCAGGAGTCCGTTCAATCGACCAGGAATGCCGATGACACCCGCCCGGTCGAGCAGCAGGTTCATCTCCTCGCAGCTCGTCTCTGGAAGTAAAGCGCAGCAGTGACAGGCCGCCCAATTCAGAGCGTCCGTACCGCCCGGGTCGGACTCGATGCATAAGGGATCGGAAGAACACCAACTCGCTGAGGCGAGCGCGCTGCGGAGCGACGGCTCCAGTCGGTCGGGGTTGGCCTGGCTGATCAAACCACCGAGCGAACCTGCGGAATCGCTCGTCGCCGTGTAGATCAGCAGTGCGGCGTGCTCGTCGTTGACGTAGAGACGCTCGCGCAGCGACGCCGCGGGGTAGCCGCATTCAAGCGACCACTGATTGATCAGCAGATGTGCCAAGGTGTGCGTCAACAGCAGGCGCGCGGAAATTCGCGTCGACAGTGTCGAGGACTTGCCCTGCTCGCGGCTCCGCGCGTTCTCCCGAAGCACCTCGGCTCTATCCTGGACCGTCTTCTGGCTCTCCCAAACAGCGAGCCGTTCGGGCGACAGTTCGAGGAAGACGCCTTCGCCGACGACCTCGATCGCGGGCAGCCAGTCCAGATCCTCTCTTGCGAGCGGTGACAGCCGCTCGTCGAGGTCGGCAGGCTCCGGCTCGCGAACCCGCGTGAAAGACGAGAGCACGCGGACCTCGCGCAAGCGCTTGACCACCATGACCGATTGGAAGACATCCGCGACAGCCGGTGTCACGGACACTGCCGGGACGCACACGAAGTCTTGCTTCGCGGAACGCTGGGGCTTCCCACGCGTGAGCGCCACGTACTCCTGGTCCTTGATCACATCGGCGTCGAGGTCCGTGTTGGGGTCCTCAGCGGCCCGGCGCTCGCGCACCGCCTCAACCAGTTCGTCGATCGTGTAACCACTCGCCTCATCGAGCTTCATTCCGGTGAGGACACTGGGCAACGCTTCGTCAGGGATGTGGCGCACGGCTTCCCAGTAGCGATTCAACGCTTTGAACGCTTCTTCGGACCATGGCGGGATGGATATCGCCGATTCCACGATGGAGAACCAGACGTTGGAGGCGCCGCGCTGGAGGACTCGCGGTGCGCGGGAGCAACCGTCCGGGTCACGCCTTCCGAGCCACGGTTGATTGGCAGAACACCACGTGACGTCCTTGAGTGCGTTCCTCCTGAACGCACCCTCCATGGAGCGGCTCCGCCCGCAAGAGCAGTTGATCACGATGTCCCGCAGGGACGCCGTCATGCCGAGCGTCTTGACCTTCAGGCGATGGGTGCCTTCCCTGGCCCCGTCCCGGCCATGCACCCAGGCCTTGTACGGGAAGTCATCGATGTGTCCGCCCTCGCACACCATGACGAAGCGTGACGGTACGAGCTGCGCGGAGCAGTCAGCACACTCGCTCTTCTCGGGCGTCGCCGCCAGGTACCGGTGTGCGTCGAGTTCACCGCAGTCCGGGCACGAGTACCACCGAGGGAAGCGCGTCACCGGGATGTCGTCCTTCTTCTCGTCGCCCGATGCAGCGGGCAGGACGAAGTGGCGGACACGGCGGAGCCGTTCGAGCCGAGGCTCGTGAATCCACAGATCTTGGTCGGTTGCATCCCAATGGTCGAGACCGGAGATCATGAACGATTCGTCCTCGATCGCGATCACCGCCCCAACCCCATAGGTGGTGACAAGTTGGCTGCGGCGGGTCTCTCCCAGAGTCCTCGCCATTACGTCCTCGCCAGGTAAAGGTTCGACGTGCGGTCGACGTCGCGGAGGCTCCACAGCGTCGGCATCACGTCAGGAAGATTTTCAGTGTCCTCGGCCGCTTCGATCAACAACGCATGTTCTGGATGCTCGCGGTTGGCGTACACGAGGTTCTTGTCATCGCCGGCGCGTCGCTCCCAGGAGTCGATGAACTGGTCGAGTTCAGCGCGAGCGGGTTCAACCTCCGTTCGGTCGATCTTCTCGATTCGATCGAGGATGAGGTCGCGCATGTGTTCCACCTCCGGCCTCTTCACGGCGATGTTGACGGCGTCACGGTTGTCGTGAAGGGCGTCGACGGTGTGTCGCGCGAGCGCGACAAGCACCGCGTGGAGCCCGCGGTCGCGGGCACGAGGACTGAACGGAGTCACGCTCGTCGACTCCACCTCGCGGTAGAGCGCCGAGTGGTAGGGGACGAAGCTCTCGTAGTGAGAGCGGTCCCGTGAGCGTGCTGCGTTGTAGAGCGTGACGACGAGGCCGGGATGCTGACGGCCGACACGGCTGGTCGACTGGATGTACTCCGAAGTGGATTGTGGTTGGCCCATCACCGCCATTAAGCCGAGTCGATCGATGTCGACGCCGACGGAGATCATATTGGTGGCAAGGATGACGCTTAGCGCGTCTTGGTCCGGATAGGTCGTCCGCATCCGCTTCAGGTAACCCGGGATGTCGACTGAACTTGCACGGCTGGTCAGTTCGATCGGATCGTTGATGAACCGCCGTGAATTCTCGTCGACTGCAAGCAGATCGATGCGCTCCTCGACGTCGTCCTGGACTTGCATGCGTGCGCCCGCGAGCACACGCAGGCTGTTGAAGTACCCGACGAGCGTCCAGTAGGGGTCCTTATCGGCGGCTTCCCCCTCGATCTCCTCGGCGTACTGGAGTAACGCCGCATACACCCGAACGAGCAGCGTCGTCTGACTCTTGCCGGGTGACATGACACCGAGATAGCGGCGGTTGCCCTTCTTCGCCGGATCGGCTTCGACCGCGAAATATGAGTCACGGGAATCGATTCCGGGTGGTGGGAATTGCATCACCGGACGATCGAATAGGGCGTTGCACTGCGCCTCCGCCCGCCTGATCGTGGCCGTGGACGCTATGACCTTCGGCCTGAAGCCCTCTCGGCCCGCAAGGTGGTCGACCACGGTCTCGTACAAGCCGGTCAGCGTCCCCAGCGGCCCGGAGATGAGGTGGAGCTCGTCCTGGATGATCAGGTCGATGCCGGACTGATTCGGACGGTCGCGATTGAACAGCGCATTCGCCTTAGCGCGCCATGGCAGACCCGCGAACTTATCGACCGTACCGATCACCAGCGTCGGATGATGGTCGTAGACATCCTCATCGACCAGGTACGCGGGTAAGTGCTTGGCGAACTCGCAGTCGTCGTTCTCACAGTTGATGTTGAGCCGCGCGGGGCTCTTGCCGACCCAGTACTTGTGCGCGTCCAGCTTCGTTCCGCACCACGGACAGCTCCGGAACTGGACGGGGTTACCCTCCTTCGGAATAGCGGTCGGTGATTGCCGCAACTTCTTTAACGCCTCGTCGGCGGCCTTCCGTGTGAGCGGTGTCGCACTGCGCCCGACGTAGAGTCCGATCGAGATCTCTTCACCGCCGAGGTCGTTGCGGTCGCGGCGAATGGATTCGCAGCAGCAGATTAGCAAGGTGGCGCGTTCGAACTGCTGGATCGTGAGGAGGCGAAGCGTGTAACGCATCAGTGCCGTGACGCCGGCGCCGCGTCCGGTCAGTCGACGAAGAAAGACTGTGAACCCGATGAGACCTAGGTAGGCCTCGGTCTTGCCGCCGCCCGTCGGGAACCACAGGAGGTCCGTCGTGTTGCGGTCGTCGTCGCTAGCATCTGCGATGCCTTTCAGGCACAACAGGACGAAGGACAACTGGAAGGGACGCCATCGGGCCGCGATGTCGTCGGGACGAAGTTCCGGCCTTCCATTCAATATTCGTTCGCTTCGAATGCGCTGCTCGATCATGGCCGCATTGGTCAAGCGGAAGGCTTGAAAGGCGTCACTCGACTTTTCGAGAAGGTCGATCCCCCCGTCAATGCGGTGAGCCGCTTCGGCGCAACGTTTCACATGCCGGCGGGCGGCTTCTCGGCGCTTACCTGACAGCGTGTGTGCCTCTTCGTCGGTCGAGGCGATCCACTCGCGGTACCCGACGGCGAGTTCGCGGAGTCCTGCAATCACTTCATCGCGACCCGCCGATGCGAGCATTCGCATGTCGAGGGCGGGAATGTCGATGGCCGGGTTCGAGTCCGCCAGCGGGAGATCGTAGCTCGGCGTGAAAGTAGTCGCGAGACGCTCAGCAGACCTCTTCTCGTTCGTCCGCCAGGCCACCGAGCAACCATGTCCCACTGCAATGTTGGGTACGTGGCTGAACAGGAGCTCGTTGGACAGGACCTCCTCATCGTCATGTCCGACCGTCGGGGTACTGATGCGTTCGACGAACACCGCCCCCCCGGTTATCGATTCGACGATCAACTCGGGTTGGAAAAGTGCGTCGCCATCACGTTCACCGAAGGCATTCGCGGGCTTTCGATCGTTGATCAGCACCACGGTGACTGCCGTGGTGCCGGACGAGTCGGCCGAGCGAACGCGAATGAACAGTTTTAAATCACCGGGCAGATCTCGACGCTCGCCATGCTCTGGCGTGGTGACATCGATCGTCTCCGACTCGATCACCATGGGTGTGCGCTTCCAGCGGGGTTCTGTCTCGCCCTTCTCCAGGGGCAGTGGCGCATAGCGAGCGCCTCGAATGTGGACACGTATCGTGCTGCACGCGGCGGCATCGACCGCAAAGCTCAGGCCCATCGAGCCGGGGTTTCGGACGTTCGCCATCGCGACGGCTGGATCGGGGTTGACGACCTCGTCGTATCCGTCGTTCTCGTCGACGTCCTGAGCGGCGTCGGCGGTGCCCGCACTGCGCCACCCGCCACCGGCTGGGTAGAGAACCCCGGCCACGTAGCGTGTGATCGGCGGATCGGCGATGACCTCATCGGGTCCGCCCGCAGGACCGACGAGGTCGTCGATCATCGCCTGTGAGAGGGCATCGCGGAATGCGTACTTGCCCTTGAGGTCCGTCATCTCAGTCTCCGACCATCAAACATCATCACCATGTACCTACACCCTGTATCCGACAAGTCGGCACCAATTGAGTCTTGAGGTCGAGCAGGTCGGCTACCGACGCGGGGAGCGCCGTCGTGGCGATGCTTTCGACCCGGCACCCTTCGATCCGTGTCGGCGGCGCCTTGAGATCGAGCCGATGTGCGACGACTTCACCGAACTGCTCCGTCGTCGCCGCCACCCACTGCCCATTGTGGAGGACGTCATAGCGCGGACCGGACGGATCGTCGCTACGACGGTCAAGCACGACGGAGTCTCCCTTATGGACGAAAGTCCAGAGGTAGTCACACACGTCCGTGGGCGGCTCTGGTGGGGAGATGGCGCCCGCCGGGTGAAAAGTGAAGGCGTCCGAGCCGGACACCTCTACACCCGTGGTGTACCGGTGCTTGCCGGCAAACTGCACGCGGCGCCAACGCTGCGCCCTTTTCGAGAAGTTCCATCGTCCGTCGTCGACCCGCTTCAGCGTCATCAGATCGTGTCGGGCGCGGGTGAGGCCGACGTAGAGGACCCGTGCTTCTTGCAGCCAGTCGTCATCCGCGGCGATGTCGAAGGGAACCAATAGCACTGTGTCGAACTCGAGGCCCTTGGCGCGGTGAATACTGGAGACGACGACCCCGCCCGTCCCGCTGTCGATCAGCTCGTCGGGCGGCGTTCGCGTGGCAAGGTGTTCGGCGACCTGGCCGAGGTGGAGCACTCCCTTGCGTGGACGGGCGGCACGTGACAAAGCCGCCCACGTGACCGCGGGAGTGCACGGCAGGAGTGTCGATGCTGCTTCGAGGTCTGGAAGTGTCAGGCGCGTGGCCCCTGATGTGTGCTGCAGTCGACTGAGCCACGACCCGATCACTGGGTCGTCGGCGCGGCGACGCAGTTGATGCTCGACGCCCGCGGCCGCTAGCACGTCTGAGATCGCGAGCGCCTCACTGTTGCGGCGAGTCAGAATGGCCGTGTCGGCGGCACCGCTCAACATCCACGCGGCGTCGGTGATAGCCCCTGCGGCTGCGAGCCCACGCGTTAGAGTGTCGAATCGCCTGATGACGTCGTCTCGCTCTGCCGGAATGTCGCGAATCAATTCTCCGACTGCTGCGACTGAAAGGAGCTGAGGGTCGCCGGTTCGAAAATTGGTCGTCAGGTGCATCGCCTGGACGGTGCCGTCGTACGCCGCCGCCACGCGATCGACGAAAGACCGGCTGTCCGGCGACTCGTTTTCGAAGTCGTAGATGGCCTGAGCCTGATCGGCGAAAACGGTGAAACCGCAGTCTGTGATCTCAAGGAGCTTAAGCACGAAATCGGCTCGGACGCCGGTGAGGTCTTGCGACTCGTCGACGAGGACGTGACGCGTCTCGGTGAGCTCGTCGATCGTCTGGTTGCCGAGTAGCTCGGTGGCGAGTTCGATCCGTCGGTCGTACTCGATTCCCTCGAGCGACGCGTGGCCGTAGGTGTCGAGGAGTCGCGTGGCGAAGGAATCGAAGGTCGCGCTACGCACACGGGACCCGAGCGTCGACAGGGCTCCGACGCGTCGTCGCAACACGCCGACTGCCGCACGAGAGAAACTTAGCGACAACACCTCTTGACCGGCGATGTCGGAGCCGTCCCCGATAAGATGCTCGATGCGCGATACGAGGGTGTACGTCTTGCCGGTTCCTGGTCCTGCGGTGACGATGACCTTGGCATCCAACGGGCCTACTGCGACGGAGCGTTGATCATCGGTGAGTGTCGGGATGTCAGGCACTCGTCTGTTCGTTCCACAGAAACTCGAAGTCGGTGAAAGCGAGCTTGCCGCCGTACATTCGAACATTGTCCTCGACGTCCACGATCAAGCACTCTTCAGTGCCGCCGTTGGCGGGGCCGCGCAATCCACGACCGATCATCTGCAAGTAGAGGTTCGGGCTGTACGTGGGTCGCCCGACATAGACGGCACGCACTTCGGGTGCGTCGAAACCTGTTGTGAGCGTGCCGTAGTTGGTGAGAACACGTACCTCCCGGTCCTTGAACTTCTGTACGTAGAGGCGCCGCACGCCCGATCGGGTCTCGGCCGTGATCGCCGCCGCCGATATCCCCTCGAGGGCTAGAAGTGCGGCGAGGGTCTGAGCGTTTTCGACGGATGCGGCGAAAACCAGGATCTGCCAGTCGTCGGGTTGGGCCTTGATGTGGTCCACCAGGCCGCTGTTTCGGGCGGCGTTCATGCCGAGTTCCGCTTCGACGGATCGGGGGAGGCGCTGAAAGTTCTCCAACTCGGCCATCTGGTCGGCGTTGAGATCAATGTCGACACCGTCTATACGTGCGTGCTCGGCTCGCGCGAGAATTCGCCGCTCCTGCAGTAGAGATATCAGCTGTTCGGTGTCATCTTCGGGAAAAAGGCCGGTATCCAACCGTTCTCGACCATAACGACTCGCAAGGATCTTGGTCAGTTCCTCGTTCGCGCCAATGAACGGTGTGGCGGTGAGCCCGACGAGAGGGCATCGGTCATCACCGCGGGCTTCCAGCCCGAGCCATCTCAGCAGTTTTGTGGTCGTGGGCGTCGTCGCGCCGCGATGCGCCTCGTCGATCACCACGACGGCGGCCTGCGAGAGCCACTCGTATCGCTCTTGCTCGATGACGGAGGTGGCGAGCTTCTGGATGGTCGCGACCACGACGTGGGGCTGGCCGACGACCGGTTCTGCGCTGTTGGCGTCCCAGAGCCGACCGATCGTCAGCTTCTTTGGTGGGCCGATGGCCCGCCAGACTTCAGCCCATGCCTGTACCGCCTGCTCGCACAACTCCTCGCTCTGCGCTATCCACAGCACCGGGCCATCGATCTCGCCGTCGCGGAAGTGCTCCACAAGACTCTGGACCGCGACTCTGGTCTTGCCTGCTCCTGTCGGGAGTGACAGCATCGCCCTCTTCGTCTTCTCCCGGCTGCGCAGCACATCACGGAATCGCTGGCTGACCGTGAATTGAAAGTCGTGCAAGGGCTTTAGATCGATGGGGCCGTATGCTTCATGAACCTGTTCGAGGCGCTCCTCCGGGAAGCCGGCGTATTCGCGCGGAAAGCCGAGATTGCGCACGAATTCTTGGGCGGCCCTTCCGCCGGCCCACTGGATGGGCGGATCGAGGCCTCGAAGCTCGAGCACGTCCTTCGCCTCGCGCAGGATGTCCACCCCGTGCACCGCGAGGGCCATCTCCGCGACCGTCCGGTCGTCAGCGGGACGCCCCTGCTCCTCTACCGCGTCGATCAATGAGGCGGGCACGAAGCGACGGAGCCGTTCGCCACCGATACAGGCGAGGATTCGGCTGACATGGTCGGGCTGTTCACGAATGCTCTCGACCAGCTTGCGCTGTGCTTCGTCCTTCTTGTTTTGAAGCAACGCGGCGATCTGTTGGTCCGAAAGGGCCACGCCGAATTGGCTGGTCGCCCAGCGCAGGAGCTCGGGGTCGTCGTTAGTCGGGTCGGCGGGATCTTTGGCAAGCCAGTAGATGTGGGTGTCGCTTGCAGCTCTGTCGATGGTTTGGGAGGTCTGCCCCGCGGCGGCCCGGACGGTTCGGCTCAGTTCGCTGCAGCGCAGTAAGGTCACCGCGCGGTGGGCCGCCATCGCTGGTAGAACGCGCAGAGCGGGAAATTCCTCGATCAGTGGGACCTCTGGGGCGCACAGCTGGAAGTTGATCTCGGTGGTGATGAGATCGCCCTCGCGGCGCAGGTGCCATCGGTCGACGAGCTGATCGGCGTCGGCCTGCGTAGAAACGAGAACGATCGGAGTGTCGATGTTTCGGAGCTGCTGATAGAGGTCCGGGTTGGCGATCGGAGTGATCTCGCCGACCGGCCGATTGTCATGCATCGCACCGACGCGGCAGCGGAGTGTCGACGGTGCCGGGAGGATCGACGCCACCGCCGAGGAGAATCGGCCGATGACGTCGTCGTCTGTCTCGGCAGAGAGCAGTTCGAGTCCCTTCTGCAGGATTTGAGGTCGGCAGTCGGCGATCTCATCGGGCAGCGACAGTGCTTTGGTCGACTCCGCGGAGAGCCTGCTGACCGGCAGGATGCGCTCGAAGCGGGAAAGGGTCGCCGCGACTGCCGCCCATACGGGCTGCAGCCCCTGGGTCGTCGTGATGACACCTGCTTCCTTGGCCAGCCAGACGGCAGGTGCCGGGGCCATGACAGATTCCGCGCGGCCCGCCAATTGCCTCCAAGCCCAGAAGTGCTGATCAGGATGAAGGCGCAATATCTCCGAAGTCAGCCTGGCACGTGCGTCCTCGTTGAGGTGGGGGAGGAGCTCAATGTGGCTTGGGATCGCGGTGTGGTCTGAGACGAGTTCGGTGTCGACGCGGACGATCGCCCCGGTTGCGCGCATCCGGTCACGGACGAAGTCGAGGTAACTTGCGTACCAGCCGGTGGGCCCGCTGTCGAAGTCGGAACGATCGGGCCGGGGCAGGTCGGTAGCCCCGAGCTCTCGTAAGAGTTCGAGGGCAGAGGAGTGCCACTGTTCGTCGAGGGTGTACTCCGGGTCTGCTCCGCCGGCGTCGACGATGGGGCCGGCGAGCAGGACGGCGTTCAGTGGCTGAAAGTCGCCCGCGAGTGTGCGGACGTGCACGTCGCCGGGAAGGTATGTGCGGAGCAGGACCGCTTTGGCTTGATCGGCGGGCATGTCGGTGATGCGGGTCCAGACCGTGGGCCAGAATTGCGGGTCGTCCGATCGGGTCGCGATATACGCCGCCAGTTCGGCGGACCGGTCGACGTCGGCGATGCCGAAGGTTTCACGGAGAACTCGCTCGGCGAAGGATCCGTCGACGAGTCGTTCGTCGACCTGGGCGGTGTCGGAGATGTCCGGCTGTCCGCCAATGAAGAGGCGGTTGCGGTCAGGGGCGACCAATTCGCCGGACGCAGTGAGCACGATGCGAGCCGCTTTGACCTCTTCGAAGTCGAACGGTGAAATTTGACTCTTCAGCATCTCGGCCACACGGAGGGCGCCGGCCGAGGCCTCGGCGGTTCCTGTGCTCACGAGTGCCTCGAGCCATTCGGTGTACGTCGCGACAGGGGGAGTTTGTTCGCCGTCTGCGTTAAGCGCCGCTTCGAGAAGGCGCTCGACACGAGGGCGCCGCTCCCGGGTATCGGCGGACGCATGAACCCATCGGTGGGGACGGAAGTCGAAGGAACACCACTCGGCGAGTGCGTCGGCGGGCACCCGCTCGGGGTGGAGTCGGAGGCTGCTGGGCAGTGCCAGGTGTCCACGCTGGTCCGGCAGGGACTCACGTCTGGCTGCTAGCTCGTACACGCGCTCAGTGATGCGGCGGTCGGCCCAGCCGCGGGCCTCTCGGCCTCGGGCGGGCATGCGGTCGATGTGTTTGCCGGGGTCGGCCGCCGAGGAGACGTTGTGGAGGTTGTCGACGACCAGTTCCGCGGCGACGTCCAGCAGGTATTCGTTGAACGGCCCGACCAGAAGATTCTCGCGGTCCGGATTCGTCTTCCAGGGGGCGTTCAAGATCCCCGAAAGTGTTGTTTCGAAGGTCGTCGGGAAGAACGCCCAGAACTTCCCGATGACTGATGGCCCCGAGGTGGGAACGGCCCAGTCGATCGGAAGTCTGTCTCGTTCAGCTCGGGCGCCCGCGTCCTTGCGGGCTTCGGGTGTCGGCTCGACGACCTTGCGGAACACTCGCCAGACCTGGTCGTCGTCACCCTCGACGAGTCGGACCTCCTCGCCGCCGCGTTGAACATGAATAGAGCGCTTCTTACCGGCGACCCGATCGTCGAGGATCAGCTCGCTGACGTGGCGAGTGAAGAGGAGAAACTGCGCGGGGAAGCCTGCCAGGTCGTCGGCCAGCCACGAGGTGTCACGATCAACGTCCCGCTTGAGCCGGACGACGGTGATCGCCCACGTCATCAACCTCGCCAACTCGACGTCTCGTTCGGCTTCCGCCGCGGCATCGAGCGGCTCGCCGAGTCGCAGGATCGGCAGTGGAAGTTTGTCGGCGTTGGACATACCGCGCCCGATTTGGTCCCGCGAGTAGGACTCGCTGAACCGCAGGCTGACGGGCCGTGAAAAGAACTCGGGTTCGTTCGTCACCGCGAGGACAGATTTGAAGCCCAACCCGAAGCGGCCGATCTCGTCGCCTCTCTTGCGGGACATATTGGAGCCGAGGAGAGCTTCGAGGCCCGATTGGTCGATCGGGTCGCCCTCATTCGCGCAGTAGAGATGCGTGTCGGTGAGAACCACCTCGATGCGGCCCCCGGCGCGGTGCACCATGGCGTCGGCACCGTTCTGGACGAGCTCGTAGACCTGGCGGTGTCCGTAGCCGCCCTCGGCGATGCCCTCTTCGATGTGGGCGTGCTCTTCGAGCCACTCGGGCTTGGCCGAGTAGGACTGCAGGCTGCGATTGTTCGAGTCGACCAAGTACTGGGCGAGCCTAGAATCGGCCCCCTCCCACCCGCTTAACCCCACACTCACGCCCCTCAACCCGACACATTTGTCAGTCCCAGCCGGCATCGTATAGAAAACGGCAGCAACTATCACTCGCTCTCGGCTGTCCGATTTGAACTGGGGAGATGATCAGCGTTGGATGAAACCGGCTTGTTTGACGCACCGTCAGGCGGAACGCCGTCGGCAACCGGTGGCAAGACGGTAGAGCAACGCATGGATGAGTTTGCTGAGCTCGCGAAGGCCGCAAGCCAGTCCGCGATGAAGATCCGGACCGGACTGAACACACTCGCCGGAAACGCCCAGTCAGGCAGCGTTTCTGCTGCTTCCGCCCAGCTTGCTCGCACTAAGGAAGCCGTCTCGACGCTCGCGGCGTCAGTGGAACAACTGATCCTCGTCGAAGAGTCAGTCAGTTTGCGTGGTTCGCACGGGGAGGAATCGAAGTTCGCTGGCGAGCTGCAGGCTGCCCTGGAAAAGAAGGGTGTCGCTGTCACTAAAGGGCCCGAACCCTATTGGCTCGCATATCCGGCTTGGTTCAAGATCGAGCGAACGTCCAAGGGGTCGTTGGAGGTGATCTTGAACGGTGACAAGCTCGATACCACTCGGCCCTCGGCCGTCGCGGACGCGGTGGCCGAAGCCGTGAAGGAAAAATTCGACGCGAAGCAGTTCTCCAAGCTGTTGATCGCCGTGCGTGATCTTCTGCGACGCGCGGGCGGCGCCAATAGATCGCTCAACCTCGACGACGTCTACGACGTGCTAGCCCTTCAACCCGGACAGCGAGCCGCCCGCCGTAAGGACTTCACAAAGGCTGCGTTCTACTACTCGGTGCACCGGCTGGCAGAGGAGCTGGAACAAACGATGAATGCACCACTGCGCTTCCCTCCTGCGAATCGGCCCGACATGGTCTTCTTCTCGAAGGAGGCCGAGAGCCGCAAGTATCTGGTCGTCGAATTCCCGACAGCAGGTAGTTCATGATCGCGCTTCATCCGGACGACTGGACCTCTGTCATCGGAGCCGACCTGCCCGAATTCTTGGGAGCCGGTGGAGCGTTGGTCAGATTCATCGTCGGCGACTCAGCGGCGGACATCGGCCATGCGCGTCGCGCTTTGGTCGATCTGGCCGATTCATCTCGACTTCACTTCTTCGACGTCGACGGCAGCAGGACGCGTCTGCAGTACCCGAACGACATCCTCAGATCGATCGCAGAGCAGATCGACTTTCGTCAGGTGATGACGTCGTTTCTCCATCAGGCCGTCATCGATGAGGGCTACGAGGTGCCACCTGGGTCCCAACAGTTCTCGATGCAAAGCATCGCGGCGATGAACGATGTAGTGCCGCGGAACATTCGAGAGATCATCAACGCCCGAATTCGATCTGGGATCATGCGAGACCGCAGACTCGTACGTGACGTCCGATATGCGTTGTGGGCTATAGCTGGAGACGTCCTCAATGGAAGGCTGGTCGGCGACGAGGGAGGCGTGCCGGAACGTTGGCTTCGCAGCCAGATCACCAGTGTGCGAGAGCTGCGGGACTTCGGGATAGTGCAGAAGGTCACTCGCTACAACGCCAGGGGCCTGATCCGGTCAATTCTGACGTGGTTGCCGACGTCAGGCTGGAACGGTTCGATCGTCTTCGTCAACGCACTCCAAGTCGCTCACGCGAAGAACTTGCGTGACGGCAAGGTGTACTACACCCGTGCGGCGCTGTCAGACGTCTACGAAGTGATGCGGGAATTCATCGACGAGACTGACGACATGAGCGGCGTGCTGCTGGTTTTCGCAATGCCCCGCGACTTCCTCTCGATCGACCCGAGGGGGCGAGGCATGGGCATATATCAGGCACTGCAATTCCGCGTCAGCAGCTTCCCGGAGACGACCATGCCGAACCCCCTCTCAAACATGGTGTTACTGAGCAACTCAGGGCAACGAAGGGTCTTCTCGGCGTGATAGGGCAGACCATCTCAGAGCGTCGTGCGATTGAGGCATTGCGGGCGGGTGTGCCGAACGGTGATGCGGTCAGAGCGCTAGGAAGCGGGCAATCGCAGATCATCGACGCCTTCGACAAGAAGCTGAAGAACGCCGCCGAGATACAAGCCTTTGATTCGACAGGTTTCGTCATCTCCGGCACGTTCGGTTCGGGGAAGTCGCACTTAGTGGAGGAGCTCCACCAGCGAGCCTTGGCATCGAACTTCGTTTCAAGCAAGGTCGCCATCAGCAAGGAGACACCGCTTCATCTTCCGGCGAGGGTGGTGCAGGCGGTTGTCGGTGCGATGCAAGCGAAGGACAAGCCCGAAGGGCTGCTACTCGACATGTTGTTGAGCTATAAGTCCGACCGTCCGGCTGCCCGCGATCTCCAGAAGTGGTGCGGTAGCTCGAAGTCCCAGGTGTCGGTAACGTTTGGATCTTTGCTCGACCTGCGAGACAAAGGCATTGAAGACCTCGAGGTCGTAGATCTCGTCTTGCGCTACTTCTCTTGTGAGAACGTACCGATCTCCAGCATTAAGCGTCGCATGGTGGAGTTCGATGTGAGGTCGCCCGTCGAGGTAGTTCTCGCTATCGACAGGCCCTGGCAGACTCTTCGTTTCCTCTCGCGATTCTGTCAGGTCAACGGGTACCGCGGATGGGCGATCTTCCTCGACGAGACTGAGCTCATCTCGAAGTACGGCCCAATCTCCCGCGCGCGGGCGTACGAGCAACTTGGGCGGTGGCTCGGTCTGCGCGCGGACCATCGGGTCTCTGGAACGGCAGTCGTCGCGACAGTCATCGACGATTTCGCTCACGCGGTACTTGGAATTCAGGGGGACCGCTGGCAGGTGCCTGAGCTCTTGGCTCGGGGTCGTAAGGCGTCGGACATCCCTGGCGTACCATTCGCCACCGATGCGATCGCCGCGATCGACAACGCATTGCATCTGGCACCCATGGACGTCGCTCAACTTCGTAAGGCGCATGACGTTCTGCGTGAAGCACACGGACGGGCGTATGGATGGGACGCGCCTAAACTGGACGTCCAGTTCCGGAGTTCAAACCCCATGCGGCTCTACGTCCGTCGCTGGATCAACGAATGGGACCTACGGCGACTCTACGGTCGTAAGTCGAGCTTCAATTTTGAGGACGAGAAGTTGACGGTCAACCTGGCCGAGGATGACGACTATGCCGTGCCGACGTGGGAAGAGTCCACGGACTGAGTCAGTTCGATTCAAGAAGGGCGGTCAATCGGGGGAGCATCGACTCTCGGGAATGCGACACATAGCCAACGGCTGTCCAATCCTTCACGATCCGTGCGAGCAACGGCCGGCTGATCACCCTACTGTCTGAGGGGCGCGCGATCAGCGTGCCCACTTCGGTGATAGCGAGTGCCAATCTCGCGGCACGATCGATGTCAGCGGGATTTCTCGCCAGGCACTCCGAGGCCGCTGCTGACAAACCGATGACGATGCGCCCGAGCTCCTCGACCGTGATCGGGATGATCTGCTTGCAAGTCGTTTCGAAGTGCGGCCGTTCCGTGTGCCGGTCCACTGGACGCGTGGAAGGTGTGGTCGTTCGGTCTGGCTCCTCTCGACGAGGCGCTTCGTCATGCGATACCTGCTTGTCGGAAGAGGAGTCGCGACTGAAGAAGTAGTCAAGGTCGACGTTGAAGAAGTAGGCTAAGGCCCCGAGAACCATGGTGTTGGGACTGTTCGTAGCTCCCGAACGAATACGATCGATCGATTCCTTAGAAACCGTCAATCCGTCTTCCTGGAGCGCGGCAGCGACATCTGCGGACGTCACAGGACCACTCTCGCCCTGCGGATAGTCGTCGAAGAGCTCATTGAGACGGCCGGCGAGTGATGTCGGCCCGTCGGAGGTGGTGCCCCTGACAATGGTCGATATCGTCTCCTCGGGTGCCCGATGCCTGCCGCCTTCTGGCCTCGGAATCGGTGGAGCCACGGCCGTATCCGCGGTGTCCATCCGCTCAAGGCCCTCAGAATCTTCCTCCCTCGACTCCAAGGATCTGAGCCACTCTTCCGCCTCCTCGGCCGATGACTCCTCACCGTCAGGATTCGTGAGGTACAAGTGCTCCGGGTTGCAACACCGTCTATTGCCACAGTTCTTCCAAACTTGAAACGAGCTGCTGGGTAACAGTTTCGAAGCGAATCCGTTGGCAACCATCCACGCCCATCGGTGAGGAGCGATCTTGGGCAACTCTTCTTCGGGGCGGTCGTCGCCCAGCGCGCGACAAGGAACTGACGCCGTCTTGGGGATCACCCAGCACCCACTGGAGTCGATCGTGCAATACGCCGCTATCGATTCGAGACTGTCCTTCAGCGGAAGGCGACTGGAGGTGTCGGCGACGACGGTCGATTCGAATGTTCGTTTGACCGGAGGTGGTAAGACGTCTACCTGCGACGAGTACATGGTGGAGTCGCGAACCGGAGGTGTTGGCTCGTCTGGCGCACGGTTGCGCCCACCTTGGCGAAGCGAGTCCATTCTTTCCATAAGCATGGCGACGTCGCGGGGTGTCAACGACTCGCCGAGCACATTCGCTGCGCGAAGATGTTGCGGATTGCAGCAGGTCTCACCGTCGCAGGTTCTGCGAATCTTGATGAGGTCAACCGGAAGCGCCCGAGAAGTAAGGCCGTGGTCGACCATCCACGACCACCGGTGCAGTGCCATATCCATGGTCTTATTGACGTCGCCCGAGCTTCTTCGGGTGCGGCAGAGGACTGCTTCGTTCGATGGAGCCAGCCAACAGCCGTTGGGACGGATGGCGCAGGCTGAGGCGATGTCCTCCATGTCGTCGAGGAAGGCGCGATCCGACCGTGTGGCGTGAGTCGCCGCCGGCCGAGTATCGGCTGCCGGAGGTGCGAGCTTGGCGATCCCGGTCGGAGTCGGGTCGTCAGCGGCTCTGGTAGGTGATGGAGCGGACGTCTCCGAGAGCCGGCCATCGTCGAAATAGGACGGCGCTACGCCGAAGGCTCTCGCTATGGCATCGACGGTTTGCCTCGACGGCGCCTGACCAACCCCGGAACGCAATTGGGAAACCGTGCTGACGGACATGGCGACACCGGCGTGCCGGACCTTCGCGGCGATCTCGCCCGAGGAGTACGGCTGACCGTTCGACCCACGGATCTTGCCGAACAGGTAATTGAGTCGCGACGCAAAGGCCGGAGTCGTAAGGCCGCCGGTCGCAACCGAGGTGGAGACGGAACCCCCTGTGGCGGCAGCGCTGGTGTCCAAAGGCCGAGCCGCGCTCACTCGGTTTGTTGTGGACCGTAATGGCTCGAATAGATGCCGCTCGAGATCCTCTCGGCTTTCAGAGGGAAGTCGATTCAATCGAAGGATGTCATCAATCCACATGTCCCGGACCAAGCGGGTCAGCCGTGATTCGTGCTTGGCGAGCCCGTCCGCGACTCCCAGACGCAGGCGGATGGCATTGTTGTGCCGCTGTAGCTCAGACCGCGTCACCTTGTCATGCAGGAATGAGTCGGCATAGAGAAAGGTGAGGCTCTTCGCCTGCCCCGGCAGCCGCTGTAGGCGGGGAAGTGGCTGCTGCGCGAGGCACAGCATGATCTCGTCGACGGCGCGTTGATACAGAGCCGGCGCAATCTGGGCCGCATTGCTTAGCGACATGTCCTCGTTGCTGCCGACCAATGAGCGAAGTGCCTCGACCGACTGAAGGATGCGCGACGCGGATTGAGTCGATTGTCGAAGGGGAGCCCCTTCGAAGGGCCGCGTCTGTCGCCAGTACAACGCCACGACGCGCTTGGCGAGCTCGGCTATTGGGACGTCAAGCTCGGCCAGCGGTCGTGGCGGCCTGTTCGTCGCAGCAAAGTCGATCAACGCAGCCATAGTCGCCAGCTTGTACGTCGCCGTACGCTGTCCATGCTGGAGCACGTGGACGACGTTTCGGTAGAGCGTCTCGGGCAAGATCGGGGCTAAGGGCATGAGCGAGACCGGCCTATCACGTTGTCTGGCAGTCGTTTGCGCCGTTGACCCGCTGTGCACAGCGCACGGCGATAGCCCACAATTCATCAACGTCAAATTCATCGATCGGGAAGCCGGAGGCGACACCACGATGGTCGAGGCCGACGAACCTCGCGAATTCTGCGAACCCCTCGTGTTCGCGGATCTGCGGGTACCGCCGCCAGGTGCCCTTGCCGGACAGTGCGCCCGTGGTGTCGATGTACACGCTCATCGGCGAGTACCGAAGCCCTTGCGGATGAAAGAAAATGGCACCGTTGGGAATCTGGCCGAACCAGTAGTAGGCGGCGCCTGCCGCCGAATCATGCAAGGTGAACAGTCGGCGTGCAGCTTCGCGGTCTGACTCCGTGCTCAGAGCGGCCAAGAATAGGGTCTGAGTCCAGCTCGGGCCGTGGTGAGAAGACCTGTCCAAGGTGCGATCCCGCCTCTCTCGAATGCTCTCCACCGCCCCGCTGCTATCCCCAATGCTGTTCCCGGTACTCGAGCATGTCGTCGCCGTGGAATTGGCGAGTGGAATTTCCCGTTCGTACCCAGAATTCTTCGGCGCTGGTGCCTGAACCTTTCGGTGGCTTCGCGAAAACCGGCTTCCCCGACGCAGCCACCGACACAACGCACACTGGCAAGCCGCCCACTTGGTCGAACTTGATCCGCACTGTTGCTGCGGTTGTCACAGACAAGTTGGCGTCGAGAAGTTGTCTTATGAACAGCTCGAACCCGTCGAAGTTGCCCTTACTTCCGAGTGTTTTGAGGTCGGAGTCGAGGCCCAATACTTCGCCAGCATCATCGACACCGATGAGAAGCATTCCCCCCTCGGCGTTGAGAAATCCACAGACTGTCTTCACTATTACATGCTCGAGCTTCGGATCCGGCTGGTTTGTATGCAGGTTCCACCGCGCCGTCGACTTGAACTCCGTTGTCTGTGATTCGCCGGCGGCGATCAGGTCGCCGATGGTGGCTTCGTGAGACTTCGTGTCATTACCCCACAGCGTTGTAAAGCCTTCTCGCACGACCCGTGCTATGAGTGACCGCCGCCGAGATAAGAATTCTTGGTAGTCGAGCTGTTCCCAGCCAACAGGCAGCGCATGCAAATGAACCTGCCTCTTCAGCCTGTCGGCGGACACTTTGGTGGACATCGTCGACCAGTACTCCGCGGGTCCGGTACCGCTGATCACCGAATTCTCGGCCCAATCGAGGAACGCCATATTGGCGATGGCGTTGACCTGTTTTGTGCCGCTGATGCCTTGTGTGGCGAGAAATTTTTTTGGAAAGAGATGATGTCGCTCGATGGAGCGGGGAGCGACGCTGGTCGGATCGAGCAAGTGCGGGACCTTGACGTCACTGAAGAGCACGTCCGCGTCGAGAAGGTTGAGAGCGGCGAGATACGCGAATAGCACTGGTGACCGCGGCGACGAGGTGTCGAGTCGGTTCGGGAGCGTGATCTCCCAGTAGTCGTTGGTGAAATTCGCTGTGACGATTCGATCCAGTTCAGTGATGAACGCACGGCCGTCGCCGGCAGGGAGGTCGGCGATACGGCCGAGATCGGATTCAAGTTGCGATTCCGGAGACGACGTGTATCGGCCCGTCGTGTGAGCCATGAAGAACCATCGACTGATCGCCGCGCGGAGCGACTTCAAGTCGAGCCCGAAATCTATGCGGCCGATAAGCCATAACGCATAGCTGAACAGAATGGTGTTCTCGGACGTGATCATGCGCTTACTGCGGTAACCCGCCGTGTGAAGGCACTTGAGGAACTCATGCCAGTGCGTCAGGTCGAGCGCTCTTTCTTGACTAGCAGCAAGCGCTGCGAACTGGGTGGTGCGACCCTCGGTGCTAACCACGCCTGACTCAAGATCTTTACCGCGAAGGAGGCTGTAGACGTGCTGCAACCGCGCTCGGCGAAAAGCGAGCGCAACGCCGGCTCGAAGCATTTGATCGGGGCTCGGCTCGATGTAAGGATTTCGAGGACTAGGACCTGTGACGGCGGCGTCTACCGCCGCCCTGCTGAAGGCCTCAAGTTCCCGCCGACCCTTCTCCCAATGCACAGACATCAGGGTGAGAATGAAGTCCGCCTGATTGAGTTTCACACCCTCCGAGTTGATCCGGACGAAGATCTCGGCGACTTCCTCTTCGTCGGCTTTGGCGGCCAGCTCGATGACTTGGAAGCGGAACTCCTTCAGGTCGTGAACTCGGTCTAGCCGGTCCTCGAGGAGGTCCTCGTCTGACTCACTGAGTCCATCGTCCCGGACTTCATCCAACCGCTTCAAGAACTGGCGAACCGTCCGCTTGCGTCCGTCGGTCCACAGCGCGGTGATGTCGGGGATGAATTCCGGATCCTTCTCAATAGCTGCGTCCGTGACCTCGAAGGTCTCATCGGACGGACGGAAGCCGATCCGGATCTGCTTCTTCTCGAAGGTCTTGGTAAGGACCTTCTGGCCAGTGAGCACCGCGTACAGCGAAGTCAACCGCTGTTGACCGTCAACTATCAGGTACTGGGGTGCGCGATCTTCGCTGTCCCCGATCTTGCGGGTGCCCGTCTCGACGCCGGTTTCCCAGAGCATGATTGTGCCGATCGGATACCCGCGGTACATGGAATCGAAGAGGTCGCGGCACTTCGCCGAGGACCAGACAAACGGCCGCTGAATGTCCGGAAGGGCGATGCGACCGGCGCCTATGTCGAGAACAAGGTGGCTGAGCGTGTATCCGGTGTCCTTGTAGAGCGCAGGCAACTGCGATTCTCCCCTTCTTCTACGTCCCCCGACGGCAAGTGTTCGATCGGCTTCGCGCCGCGCCTATTCGAATTTAGCCGAGTAAGCAGGGGACGCGCGGGCGTCTGGCCCACGTTCGACTCGAACGGCTGCGTCGCACGCGCAGAACCAAGAGAAAGCACTCGCGGGAGTTGTGAGCATTGTCGTCATAGGGAGCCGGCTGCCCACGACGGATATGGATGAGCGCACGGACGGCTCGAACGTGGATCCGCTTTGGCGACACATGCAGAGCCGTCGTTAGCATCGGGCACACTGCAAACGGGGGTGGCCATGAGACAAACCGTGAAGGACGCGGAACTACCGCAGGGTGCGTCATGACCATCACTCCCGACGAGACTCCACGCCTCGCCAACGCTGCCGAGCGCAAGATCTACCAGGCGCTCCTCGAGCAGCTCGAACCCAACGATCGGGTGATCGCCGGCCAGCGTGTCACTGACCACCTCAAGGATCACGAGGTCGACTTCGTCGTCGCCATCGAAGGCGCCGGCATCGTCTGCCTCGAGGTCAAAGGCGGCGACGTCTGGCACGACGGTGCAACCTGGTGGCAGGGCGGACGCGGACGGCAGCGAACGATCGAGCCGGTCCGCCAAGCCCGTGAGGCCTGCTACGCGCTACGCGAGTTTATCGAAAAGGACGAGCGCTGGACGCAGGGCCGGCTGCGGTGGGACCACGTCGTCGTCTTCCCCAACGCCGATATCGCCGCCGACTTCGCGCTACCGGAGTGCCCGCGATGGAAAGTCATCGACCGCAACGACCTACCCAAACTCGTCGACAAGCTGCGTCACGTCCTCGTCCGGCAGGAACTCGACCGGCCGCTGCTCGGCCGCGACGGACTCGACCAGCTCACGACGGCGCTGAGCGGCAGGGGATTACCTCAGCGCAGTGTCGTCGCCCGCGCACTCGCCAACCAGGACGCCGCCGACGCGCTGACCGAACACCAGGCCGTCATCCTCGACGCCATCCAGCTGCTCCACCGCGTCGAGGTCCGCGGAGGAGCGGGCAGCGGTAAAACCTTCCTCGCCGTCGAGCAGGCTCGTCGACTCTCCGCCCGCGGCCAGCGTGTCGCCCTCGTCTGCTACTCCCACGGGCTGGCGTCCTACCTTGAACGCATCACCGCGAGCTGGCCGCGCCGCCAGCAGCCCGCCTACGTAGGCGAGTTCCACGACCTCGGCAAACTGTGGGGTGCACCAGCGGGCCCAGACGAGTCCGTCCGCAACGAGGCGACCGTCAAGTTCTGGGAGCACGACCTGCCGCTCCAAATGGCCGAGCTTGCAGCAGAACTCGAACCGGGTCACCGCTTCGACTCGATCGTCGTCGACGAAGCGCAGGACTTCGCCGACGCCTGGTGGGATCCGCTACTCGCGGCGCTGAAAGACGACGAGACCGGCGGCATCTACGTCTTCACCGACGAGGGGCAGCGGGTGTTCAGCCGTCACGGGTCCCCACCGGTGCCGCTCGTCCCGCTGCTGCTCGACCACAACCTGCGCAACACCCGCCAGATCGCCAACGCCTTCCAGCCGCTCGTCGATCACCCGATGCGGTTCCTCGGCGGCGAGGGTCCGGCCGTCCGGTTCGTCGCGTGCAGTCGCGACGAGGCCATGGACGCCGGCGACGACCAGATCGACGCCCTGCTCGACGAGGGCTGGCGCGAAGAGGACCTCGCGCTCCTGACCACCGGCAGCCGCCACCCGGAACAGACCGAGCGGCAGAAGAACGGACATAAGGCGTACTGGGACACCTTCTGGGACGAGAGCCAGGTGTTCTACGGTCACGTCCTCGGTTTCAAGGGCCTCGAGCGCCGGTGCGTCGTGCTCGTCGTCAACGACGAAGGCAAGTTCGACCGCTCCCGGGAACGGCTGTACGTCGGACTGTCCCGCGCCCGCGATCAACTCGTCGTCTGCGGTGACCCGGACTTCATCCGCGAGGTCGGCGGGCCGGAACTCGCTAGGCGGCTGAATCTTCCGACGCGCTGAGATGTTTCCCGGAGCTTCGCCCTTTCATACGAACCCCTCGTCGGTCAGCACCGCGCCGTCGATCGTGATCCGGTGCGCCTGCCCGGAGCCGCCGACCACGCGGCACCAACTCTGAACGTCCAGACCGCCGTCGCGCAGCACGATGTTGAACCCGCCGTACATGCCCGGCACGGGGAACCACAGCTTCTCACCCGGCACCTCGTGTAGGAAGCCGACCGATGGGTAGCGGAGTACCTCGCGCGGGTTGCGGCCGTCGTACAGGACACCGCGGATGCGGCCGTCGATGACCGCGGCGAGATTCCGGTCGAGCGCCTCGATCCGTCTGTCCGACAACGGGGTCGGCGGCGGCGCCAGGAGCTTGGCTACCTCCGCCTTCAACGGAGTGTCGCGGTCGTGGCGTTCGGTGAACACGTCGTAAGGCGTCCGTCCCTTGGCGTCTCTGAGCGAACGTAACGCGCCGCGGCCGACCAACCCAGTCACCACATCCGGCGAAGCACCGTGCCAAGCCGCCTGGTGCAGCGGCGTGAACCACGCCTTGCCGCCGGGTCGCCACCAATTGATGTCGACCGGCTGCTCGGGGTTGTCGAGCATCGCGAACACCGTCGGCCAGTCACCTGCCTTCGCCGCGTCGGCGAACTCGTGCGCGGTGGTCACGACGTGATCGACGAGCTGGCTCGGGTCCAGGACGCCGCGCCACACGAACTCAGGGTCGGGTTCCTCATCGTCGAATTCCGCGGTGGGCGTGGCGGCCGGCGGCTGCAGCCGCTGCAACGCCGCGCGGAAAGCGTTGTTCGGGTTCGCGGCGGGCAGGACCCGCACCACGTCGGCGAGGGCTTGGTCGACGCTCACACCGCGCAGCCGCGACCCGTAAAGCGCAGCGACAGTGGGTGTACGGCTGAGCGCTTCGACGCAGTGCACCAGCACGGTGCGGCCCTGCCGTCGAAGCTCCTCGACGGTGTGCACCGCGTCCAGCAGGACGAAGTCGAGGTGCGCATTGTCGTCCGGCGTGCTCCGGTCGATCAACCACACCTCGGCGTGTGGCATGCCGGTGGGAACGTCGCGGTCACCGACGCGGCACAGCGACACCACCGCGTCCACATCGGCAGGCAGTCGGCGCAGCGCACCGATGCCGCCCAGGACGACGCCCTCGTCATACGGGTGCCGGGCGAGGGCGTCGATCGAGTAGCCGGCGTACGAGGCGTCGAAGGTATCCGGCCTACCTCGGCGGCCGATGGCCGACGCCAGGTCGACCAGGCCGCGCGCCGTGAAGCCCGGCCACCCGTGCAGCAGCGTGCGCCACCGCACCGGAACCGCGGACGCCCCGTAGGCGGCGCCGAGAAGTCCGCCGGCGATCGCGGCGACAGTGTCGGTGTCGTAACCCGACCGGACCGCCGCGTTCAGGGCGAGCCGCAGGTGGTCTGCTCGGAACGTTCCGGCTCCGGAGTCCTCGGCGGGCACACCGGTCGTGACGATGGCCGACCACGCGGCCTGCAGCGCCGTCACGACCCAGCCGTTGTTCGGGAACGATGACGGCACGCCGGCCTCCGCGGCGTCCAGGCGCTCGGACCACAGCTTGCGTCGGTTCCCGTCGATGTGCCGCAACCCGATTCGGACGTCGATCTGTCCGGTGAGCACCGCGTGGCGGATGGCGCACGTCCACAGCACGCAGGCATCGCCGGCGTCCGGGTCGTAGTGGGTGAGCTCGCTGAGGGCGCGGGCTGCTTCGACCATCGCGTTCTCGTCGTCGAGGTACGCCAGCGCCACCGGGGCCGTCCGCATCAGCGATCCGTTGCCCGCCGTACGGCCGCCACTTTCGTGCAGCTTCTTCGCTTCCCGGCGTGCGTGAGCCGCGGTGAGAGCGCCGGACCGAGCGGTGGCACCGAGCACCTTGCGGGTCTGGATACCGACGTCCTTCGCCGTCAGCGACCAGGCGTGCCACCGCGCGACGATCGAATCCTGAGCTGCCTCGTCGCGGAGGTCGGCGCCGGTTGCCGCCACCTCGGAGATCGCGATGGCCATGGCCGTGTCGTCGGTCCACTCACCAGGCTCCCAGCCGCGGCCGCCGACCATCTCGACGTCGAGTTCCGGTCCGCGCGGCGGGTCGAATTCGTACGGCGCGCCGAGCGCATCGCCGGCAGCCGTCGCCAGCAGAACACCGACGAATCGGTCGTTACGTGCTCCCATGAGATCCCCCTCAACTATTTGCGCAATTCTGCGCTAATTACCTCACTGTACGCTGATGCACCGACATGGTTGGCGAAATGTTCCGGGACGGCAGCGGGCGGACGCTCGCCGACTACCCGCGGCCGTCGGTCGCCGTGGACACCGCGCTGCTCACGCTCGACCGCAGCCTCGGCTTGGTGGTGTTGGAGGTCCGGCGGCCGACTGGTCGCGGGTGGGCGCTACCAGGCACCTTTCTCCACGAGCACGAACGGCTGGCCGACGCTGTCAACCGGTCACTGTGGGACAAGGCGCATATTCGGGGTCTGCGGCCGCGGCAGCTGCAGGTGTTCGATGCTCCCGGTCGCGATGACCGCGGGTGGGTGCTGTCCGTGGCACACATCCAGGTGGTGCATGCGAGTCGGCTCGAGGATCGTTTCCATGACTCGACACGGTTGGTGCCGGTGACGCAACCGGGCCGGCTGCCGTTCGACCATGCGGAGATTGCGAAAAGCGCAGTGCACAACATTCGCTCGCGGTACAGCGACGAGCCTGACCCGGACCATCTGCTCGGGGATTCGTTCACGCTGCGTGAGCTACGGCTGGCACACGAAGCGGTGATGGGCCGGGAGCTACAGCGCGACACCTTCCGACGCACGATGGAGCCGCGGCTCGTCGCGACGGGTGAGACCACCGCGGGCGGCCGCGGGCGTCCCGCCGAGGTGTTCCGTCGAGCCGCTGCCGAGTCCTGATCCTCGGTTTTGCGCTCGAGCGGATATCGATGCGGTGTCCGACGCCGGCCCTTAGTCCCCGAGAAGGCGGGCGAACGCGTCCTCCGAAGCGCTTCGGCTCGGCGGCCATGTTGCCCTCCACGTCCTGAGCGGGATGTCAGCCAGTGGGTCGAAGGCGGCGGCGAGCCGCGGGTACTCCCGTCGGCGCCACTCCTTGAGTTCGTGATCGCCGTTCGAGAAGGCGGCGAGGCGCTCCTCCTGCACATGGCGGACCGCCGGCGCCGCACTGAGTCGCGCGCCGGCTCCGTTCATCAGGCTGTGCCGGCCCAGCGCGAACGGTCGAAACCCCCAACGCGCGACATAGGAATCATTGACCGCCAGGCAGGTCTCGCACGCCACGTAGGCCCAGCGAGACCGCCCACCCGCGGTGCCGCGAAAACAGATGACGCACAGATCTTTCGCCCGAGAGACGTCGTGCTCCGGCCATCGCTCGGGGTTGTCCTCGTCCCTGCACGACTGCCACCGGATGGGCAGGTCTGGCCGCGCTCTACTCCTGCGCTGAATCGGCCCCCGAATCCCTCCGCACGGGATGTGGACCGACAACTCGTCGATCCGCGCTCGCACTGCCGCATCCGCGGCGCTCAACTCCGGCTCGGTCACAGCTCACTCCTCGCGGCGACGCCGCGCGCGGGCGTCCACCTCTTGCACGCATCCGTGCCGGCTCTTCCCCTGGGGCACCGTGCGGTGGTCGTGCGGTTGCCGAGACGGCGGGCCAGGTACCCGTACAGCCGTCTGCTCGAGAGCTGATTCCAGGCTAGCGGGACGCACTGACAGGTGGATAGGTCGAAAGTGCGGGCAGCGGGTATCTATCGAGGGGCTTAAGCGGACAGCACGTAATGCCCCGGCCGGATCTCGTCTTCGCCGTCCCAACGGTATGCGACAAGATTCCCCGTTTTGACCGCACTGAAATCGACGCACGCGGAACGCCTCGTGTAGTCGCTGCCGGCCTCGGGTGAGCCGCTGCGCCAGTAGTGCCCGTAGAACACAGGGACGTCACCGCGGTACGTGTAGGAGCTCTCTGCCGGATCGACCGTGACGTCGGGCAGCTCCGGATACGCCTCGCCACTGGCAGTTCGGAAGTTGCCGTCCAACACCGCGAGCTGACGCAGTGTGGTCGCGTTCTCTCGCCACCACGCCACTCGGGCGCGACTGCGGGGGTGGCCGTCTTTGTCGTAGTAGGGCTCGAGCCGATGTTTCGCCAAGTCGATCTCGGGCCCCTTCAGCAGGACTTCGATTGCCTCATACAACGGGTCTTCCGTGTCCGAGGCGCGGACGAACTGCTCACGAGCGCTGAACCGATTCGACCCGAGCGCCTCCTCGACCACCCGCATCGACGGTTCATGCCAGCAGGCGTGCACCACGCGGATGTCGCCGAGATCCAGCCACAGCGGCATCGCCGCGAACCACTTCAGGTAGCCGGCGCGCGCCTCGCCGTCGACCTGGTCGAGGAACGCTCGGTGCTGGTTCGTGTTCTTCTCGGAGCGCGGCCGGAGATGCTCGCCGGGCCGGTCGGGATGCTCGGTGTCGTAGGCGACGGCGTTGAACTCGTGGTTGCCCATGACGATCTGGGCGCTTCCGCTGTCCACCATCCGTTTGACGGTCTCCAGCACCTGCAGTTGTTCGCCGCCGCGGTCGACGAGGTCTCCGACGAAGACGACTTGCCGACCTGGCTGCTCGTACGCTCCCGATTCGCCTACTCGGTACCCGAGTCGCCCCATTAGACGCGTCAACAGCGATGCGCAGCCGTGGACGTCGCCGATGATGTCATAGCCCGTCATGCTCATTCTCCCTTCAGAATTCGGTGAACAGGACGCGGTAGGTGTCGTCTGCGCTCACACAGTCGATGCTTCGTTCGCCATCCCGTTCCGTCAGCGTCACTCCGTACTGCTTCTCGGCTTCATGGAAGATCTCGAGCAGCAGTTCGCCCGAGACCACCGTGTCGATGTCGGTGATGGCGTACCGCGCATCCACCCTGTCGGCCGCGATGAAGTCGAGCACCACCCATGCGACATACGATGCGTGACTGACCATCCCGCCGTGTTGACCGAGCGACTGGCCTCCCGACAGATTCTTGATCCACAGATCTGAAGTCGTCATCGTCCCTCCCATCAGCGGCGGGCCGATTCGACCCGCAGGTCAAGTGGGGAAGAAAGAGTGGGCGAGTCTGCGAGCGAGCAGGTGCTTCGAGCTCTGCGAACTGCCTCGACAACTTCCACCTGCAATGTACCGCGAGGGTCCGACAGGACGCTCGTCGGCATCGCTATGACGAAAGCGCTTTGACGCGCCGAGTGATCCGCCCCATGAGTTCGCCCTCGACGTCCATGCGCAGGCGCACCGGACTCGCACTTGACGGTGGCACCGACACCGGCCCGACCTTTCAGTCGCCGTCCGCCTTCATGGGCCCATGCGAATTGGGATACTCAGGCGGGAGCTCGCCCCAGTGGTCCAGCCCGCACGCACCGTAGAACCACTCGTAGCTGAACTCCGGATGGCGTCGCTTGAACTGATCGGCCAGTCGCCGCGCCGATGCCGCCGTCCGCTCCCGGTCTTCCTCGTCGAGCTCCAGGTCCATGATCCGCCGGCGGAAGGCGGCCGCGGCGATGAAGTGCGTCTTCCAGACCACGGCCTCCTCCTATCCCTATCGCGTGTACGGCCGACGCATCGTGTCAGCTGCCACCGACAAGAACGTCGGCGGGCAGCGAGTCGCGAGCCGGGCCAAGGCGCCGGGGGAGGAGCGCGGGCATCGCGGCTATCGGGGCGGCTGCTCGTCCTCCGGCGGGTCGGGCTGCCGGTCGTTACGCGAGGCCGCGAAGATGACGCCCCCGATCTTGAGGTGTGGGGACCGGAAGAAGGCGGTGATCACCGACATCGCGACGCAGAACCCCGCGATGGTCAGGCCGCGGTGCGTGTCGTCGTGGCCGGCGGCGAGCACCATGAGCACGCCACCTGCCAGCCAGCAGATCCAATACGCCCGCCGCCGGTCGCGCCTCGTGGACAGGAAAGCGCCGCCCACCATGCCGATGGCGACGACACCGAATCCCGCCCAGAAGGCGATGTCCGCTGACATATCCACCCATCGAGCCTAAGTCGACCGCAGCCACATGAGACGCGACAAATCTTGGTGCCGGCTTCACAGGAAACCGCGAAAACGCACAGCCGGTCGGCAGCATGTTGCCATGAGAAAACTCTGGTCTTGCCAGGGTTGTGACAGGCATTCTTCGCTCATCGCGGGCCCTACGGCGCTGTAGCACTGCGACACGCCGACCCGACTGCCCACGGTCCGCGCCACTGCTCGAGCACAAACTAGGAGTCCCCATGAAGATGCATGCCCTCCGCGCCGCAGGCGCTCTCGCGCTGCTCGCCCCCGCCGCAATCGGACTTGCCGGTCCGGCGGCAGCCGACGGGCCGACATTCGTCATGCCGTCGGTCGAGAAGATGAGCCTCCAGAAAGCCACCAAAACCATCGACAAGCTCGACCCCAACACGAAATTCGTCATCAAGTCTCACAACATCGACGGCCCAACGCAGCAGAAGCAGATCGACTTGATGTACTGGGAAGTCTGTTCCCAATCACCGGCCGCCGGTGCGGAATTCACCCCGAACGAGGACATCGAGATGTCTGTGTCTCGATTTTTCGACGGCTGCGGCGACAAGTAGACGCATCGCCGGAGCGAGTGAGCATTCGTGGTCGTGATCAGCGGCCGAGGACAACCACGGCTGCACTTTCGCGGGCAGCCTTGGCGGTCAGAGGTCGAGCCGAAGAGTCGGACGCGCCGGCGCATATGACGGCCTCTGCAGGAGCGCGTCGGCGAGACCTGACGGTGCTTCTAAGCTGGGCTCGAGCGTTGCCATCCTGGGCGCCAGTGGCTAACCACTCAGCACTCGAATTGTCATACCTCGCTGAGACAATGATCTGTGTCGCAAACGATTCATCACCGCCTCCACATCCTCGAGGCCGCCGACTGGAAAGCCGGCGTCATAACCCTGCTCGAACCCCGCTCGCCCTACCGGCCCTGGCGCTACGCCTTCGGTGAGGCGCGCCCCGGCGACTACGCGATCCTCGTGCTCGGCACCGACCCGGCGTCGGTGCTGACCGTCCTCGCCCGCGTCGGCGACGAAGGCGGCCTGAGCGGGGCACTCCTGAATCAGCGATACGACGCCGACCTGGTCGACCTGACGACCGTGGCGATGCTGCTCGACCTCGGGGACGACGCGTTCAGCAGCTGGCGCCTCGACGACGACGCCGCCGAAAGGGTGATCCTGGCGCTGCACGAAAGCCCGATCTACGGCGACCCGTTCTACCGCTGGGGGCATTCGTCGACCGCCGCCGCCCGCAACCTGCTGAGGTTCAACGGCATCTGCCATGGCTGCCTCGACGAGGTCGACCTCAGTGGCGCCCACGCGCGCGACCAGGTGTTCGTGCACACCGTCGACCCGTTGCCGCGCCCTGAGCCCGGCCTGCCGATCAGGGCCGCAGATCAGGCCAGCGGTAGGCGGCCCTACATCGCGTCGCTGCGCGAGGCGACCGCCGACTGGCCGGCGGTCATCTGCCGACGGTGTCGGGACCGGATGCGCGACGGCGGATTCCGAAGCTTCGTCGCCTACCGGTTCGCCCAACACCCCGCGTGCCCGGACTGTGGAGGGCAGCGCACCAAGTCGATCTCCTACGGCATGCCGTTCGAGCCCCAATCGTGGGGACCGTGGTTGTACATGGGTGGCTGCTGCCCGCAGGACGCGCAGTGGCACTGCGACGTGTGTGACCACGAGTGGGTATGACGGCGAGCGGTCACTTCACAGCGGCCGTCGCCCGGCCTGCTCGTCGGACGCCAAACGCACCATCCGGTTGAGCGAGTTCAGTTCTCGGAGTGCGGCCATACCGTCGCGGTGCACGCGGTCGCGGTAGTCGGCGAAGGCATGGACGCGGGCAGCCAGTAGTGCGATGGCTTCCTTGCGCTGCAGCCTGTCTTCCTCGATGGCAGCGCGGACATCAGGCTCGTCACGCAGCCGTCCCCACTCGAGGGTCTCCGTCGCTCTCCGGTCCTCGGCGATCTGCCGGGCGCTGGCGCCGACCTCGGCCACCTCATCCCACAGGTCGATGGGGACGATCCCGACGGCATCGGATCGGCGGCCGGGATCCTGCTCGATCTCGGCGGCGATCTTCGCCGCGCAGTACGCGAGGGTGCCCTCGTCGTGGGTGATCATCTCGTTCAACGTGCCGCTGTCCTCGGCGTCCATGCGGTCGGCGTGTAACCGTGACTGCGCGGCCTCAGCGCGGGTGCGGACGTCGTGAAACGTCCGGATCTGCGGACCGGCGGACACGGACAGGATCAGCAGCACGATGAGAGTGGCGGCGAGACAGCCGCCGGCGGCGGCGGCCGTCGTCAGCTGCTCGGTGACGATGCCGATGAGCGCCAAAGAAGCGACGACGACGGCGCACGTCTTGGCGATCTGCACCGCGCGCAACGCCGAGGGCGTCGCGAGCTGGTCAGGGTGGGGGAGTCGCCCGTCGCCGCGATAGCGGGCCGCGACGAAAGCGAGGTACTTCCGGTCGGCGGCCGTCTTGGGCGAGACACTCGTGAGGCGCTCCCACCGGGAGGGCATGTTCGACCGCTGGAACACGTCTCTGGGCGTGATCGGACGCGTGCGCTCCGGTCGCCGCTCGTCCATCGCCGTGTCCTCCTCTGACTCCGACGATAGTGATCGGGTCCGACGGCGTTGGATCGTAAGCTCGCTCCCGCGGGCCAGTAAACCCATCAACAAGCCATACCTGCGTGAGCGCTGAACGCAGCAATCGGGCCAGCCCTCGAACGTGACCCGGCCGTTGGCATTGTCTGCCAAAGACTCCCCGTCGAACTTGTCTCCTCGTCATGTGTGCTTACTCACCCGCCGAACCTAGCGTGATGAACCTCACAACTTGTCCGCTCACGTATCTCCCCAGGTTTTGAGGGGACAGAAAGGCTGCGATGCTTACGCCAGCAAAGAAAGCCACGCTCGGCAGTTTCGTCGGCACGACGATCGAGTGGTACGACTTCTTCATCTACGGCACGGCCAGCGCGCTGATCTTCCGCCACGTGTTCTTCCCTGCCCAGGACCCGGTGGTCGGCACCCTGCTCTCGTTCGCGACCTTCGGCGTCGCCTTCCTCGCCCGGCCGCTCGGCGGACTCATCGTCGGCCACTTCGGCGACAAAGTCGGCCGCCGGCCCATGCTCGTGCTGACCCTCGTCGTCATGGGCACCGCGACCGGCCTGATCGGCCTGCTCCCCACCTACGCGTCGATCGGCATCGCCGCGCCTCTGCTCCTCGTGGGTCTGCGCTTCATACAGGGACTTTCGGTCGGCGGCGAATACGGCG
This sequence comes from Mycolicibacterium arseniciresistens, assembly GCF_030519285.1. Lineage (NCBI taxonomy): Bacteria > Bacillati > Actinomycetota > Actinomycetes > Mycobacteriales > Mycobacteriaceae > Mycobacterium > Mycolicibacterium arseniciresistens. The sequence goes on along the minus strand of NZ_JAUMSQ010000005.1, from coordinate 50,756 downwards.
GGGCCGTTCTCATGACGGTGGAACACGCGCCCAAGCACCGGCGCGGTCTGTACGGAAGCTGGGTCCAGGCGGGATCGCCTGCCGGCCAGATCATCGCCAACGGCGTCTTCCTGATCACCACCTCCATGATGTCGCGGGAGGATCTTCTCGCGTGGGGTTGGCGAATCCCGTTCCTGGCGAGCTTCATCCTCGTGGCTGTAGGGCTGGTCATCCGGCTGCGCGTGGAGGAGAGCCCGGAGTTCAAGCGGCTGGAGAAGACCAACGAGAAGGTGACCAGCCCGCTGGTCAGCGTCCTGCGGAAGTACCGCAAGCAGGTGGTCTTGATGGCCGGTGCCTACCTCGTGCACGGTGTCGTCATCTACGGTGCCGCGGTCTACAGCCTCAGCTACGGAACCACTCGCCTCGACTTCAGCTACAGCGACATGCTCCTGCTGATCCTGCTGTGCCAGATCGTGGTGCTGATCCTGATCCCGACGTTCGCCAACATCGGCGACAAGGTGGGCATCAAGAAGGTCTTCCTGATCGGCAACGTCGGCATGGGTCTCATGGGCATCCCGTGGGTGATGCTGCTCGACACCGGCAGCTTCGGCCTCGCACTGCTGGGCTACCTGTTGATCTTCATCCCGTACGCCGCGACCTACGGAACCATGGCCGCCTTCTTCGCCAGCATCTACGACAGCCGGGTCGGCTACTCCGGAATCTCGATGGGCTATCAGCTCGGCTCGATCATCGGCAGCGGCCTGACCCCGCTGGCGGCAGCCGCGCTCATCGCATCCACGGGAACGGTGGTCACGTTCGGCGTCTACATCGGTGTGGCGGCCGTGCTGTCGGTCGCTGCCACCATCTATCTCACCGCACACACGGAGGAGCCGGACGACGTCGTCACGCCGACCCATCCCGAAATCCGCGTGGCGGTGACGAAGACGCCGGTGGACCGCACGCCCGCCTAGGTCATACGCTGACGCCGCCGGACTGGTAAATCCAGTCCGGCGGCTAATGCGTTTCCCGTCAGGAGCTCATGTGGCGCGACCTGTCATCCTCGACGTCGACACCGGCATCGACGACGCCCTCGCGCTGATATTCGCGCACAGGCGAGGCGATCTCGACGTACGAGCGATCACCTGCGTCGCAGGCAACACCGGCGTCGACCAAGTCGTCTTGAACACCTGCGCGGTGCTGGACCTGCTCGCGGCACCCGACATCCCGGTGGCGGCGGGCGCCACCCGTCCGCTCGTCGAGCCGCCACGCGACGCCTCCTGGGTGCACGGCGCCGGAGGATTGGCCGACCTCGCTCTCCCGCCCAGCGCCCGGCAGCCCGCCGCACTGCACGCCGTCGAAATCCTGCGTCGCGAAATCCTGGCCGCCGCCACGCCGCTGACCGTCGTCGCGCTCGGGCCGCTGACCAACCTGGCCCTGTTGATTCGCACCTATCCGGACGTCGTCAACCGGATCGAGCGCATCGTCTTCATGGGCGGCTCCGCGTCCACCGGCAATGCCAGCCCGGTCGCCGAGTACAACATCTGGCACGACCCCGAAGCTGCGGCGATCATGCTGAACAGTGGTGTGCCACTGACGATGTACGGCCTCGATGTCTACCGTCGCGTGATCGCCGACACCGCGCTGCTCGGTGAACTCAAGGCGTCGACGGATCCACTACAGCGGGCCGTCGGTGCTCTGCTCGGCTTCGAAGTCGCGGCGCCGACGGGCGAGACCTACGCCAACCCACTGATCGGCGACGCCGGCGCGGTGTGCGGGCTGGTGGCGCCCGAGCTCTTCGAGTTCGAGACCTGGCCGGTGCAGGTCGAATTCGCGCGCGGACTGAGCAGAGGTCAGACGCTGGTCGACCGGCGGCGAACACTCGGGGAAGACGCCGTGCACGACAGCCGCCGCGAGCCCTGGCCGCGCATCGAGATGGCGATGAGCTGTGATGCCGAACGGGTCATGGCGTTGTTCAAGGATGCCCTGCGCCCGAAGGACTGAACACTGTGTGACAGCAGGATTGGTCACTGACACTGCCCTGCATACCGCAGAAGTGGCTACTGGACCGTCCAGCGGTGTCGCGGGGACCATGGGCGTGGTACCGCCACTCGCCACCAAAGGATCACGATGACACAAGCGTCCCCGACCACACACCGGCACACGAGAACACTGCAGAGGCTCGACGAACTCGGGCTCACGCTGCCGGCGATCGCGGCGCCGGTCGCCAGCTACGTCCCGGCGGTGCGGACGGCGAACCTGATCTACACCTCGGGCCAGCTTCCCCTCGTGTCGGGCGCGCTGACGCATCAGGGCAAGGTCGGCGCCGACGTGTCCCCAGAGGACGCGGTCGACGCCGCACGCACCTGCACGCTGAACGCCCTGGCGGCCGTCGGCGCTCTCGTCGACCTCGATTCGATCGCGCGCGTGGTGAAGGCTGTCGGATTCGTCTCCTCGGCAACGGGATTCACCGGTCAGCCCATCGTAATCAACGGCGCCAGCGACCTGCTGGTGTCGGTGTTCGGCGACGCGGGCCAGCACGCACGATCAGCGGTCGGCGTCGCGGAACTGCCGCTGAACGCACCCGTCGAGGTGGAGTTGATCGTGGAAGTCGCGTGATGGCGCTAGGCCGTGACCGCCTCGGGCATCGGGCGCGCATGCAGATGCGTCACCTGGATGCCGGCGTGGGTCTTGTTGCGGATGTTGATGCCGATCAGGAGGGGCGTGAGGCCCTCCAGCAGGCGGCTCATCTCCAGGGGGCCGGCGTCGACGACGCGCAGGCCCTCGATGCCGTCCAGGGCCTCGGTGACCACTGTCTTGGCGTGCCGGTCGCCGCAGATCAGCGTGTCCTGATCGAGCGGACGATCCATGTCGCGCAGCACCGCAGCGCTGATCGTGTGGAGCCCGGCGGCCAGCGCGACGTGGTCGGGGATCGCCGCCCGTGCCTGCTGGGCCGCCGACCCGTGCCACGGCTCGACCAGGTGAGTGGGACGACCGCCCACGGCGGTGGCGAGCGGAACGGTGGTGTCCAGCAGCACCTGTCCGGAACGCCAATGATCGGCGACGCTGCGCAGGGTGGTCACGTGACTCAGAAACGGCACGGCGGCGATCACCAGGCGGTCCGCCGATGCGACGGCGTCCTCGTTCAGACATCCCGTCACCGCGTCGGTGCCCACGAGCGCACACGCCTCCTCGGCCGCACTCTGAGCGCGGTCGGCGTCACGGGATCCGATGCAGACCGTGTATCCGGCCCGCCCCAGTCGCAGTGCGAGGCCGAAGCCGAGTTTCCCGGTACCGCCCAGGATCGAAACCGTTTCGTGCGCAACGCCGTCGACTGCTGCGGGAAACTTCAGGCTGTGCGTCACGGCACGCTCCTCATCGGGATCAGCCCTTACTGATTAAGTGGCCGGGTACAGCAACCGTAGGGTCCGCCGACCGCTTCGCCCCATGGCGATTTCTGCCAAGTAATCCCGCGATTGTTGGCAATCAACGCTAGATTGAGGGTCCATGGAAACGCCCAAAGCGACCACCCCGAATGCGAGTGAAATCCTCACTCTCGGCGAGTTGCTCAACGACGAGGTGCTGGCCGGCGCCGAGTTGGTGGCGGGTGGATCAAGGCTGGACCGGGCGATCGGCGCGGTGAACGTGATGACGGTGCCCGACATCGGCCGGTGGGTCCGCAAGGACGAGTTCCTGCTCGCCACTGGATATCCCCTGCCTCGCGACGGCGAGGACCAGGGCAGGCTGCTGACCGATCTGCACGGGCTCGGCATCGCCGGTATCGGCATCAAACTCGACCGCTACATGCCCGAGCTGAGTCAGGCGATGATCGACGCGGCCGAACACATCGGGCTCCCGCTGGTCGTCATCCCGGAGTCCATTCGCTTCGACGACATCTTGAGCAGGGCCTTCGGCATCATCGTCAACCGCCAGGCCTCGGCGCTGGAGCGAGCCCAGGAGATCCACCACTCATTCCTGGCGATCACGCTGTCGGGCGGTGGCCTCAACGAGCTGGCCGGCAGTCTGTCCAGTCTGCTCGGCGACGCCGGTGTCGCGATCACCGACCGGCACGGCGCCGTGCTGGCCCACGCCGGCGATCAGACGCTGCTGGCCGACGTCGAGCTGCTGGACGCAGAATCCGCCGACGTGCTGCGGTTGGGGCCGACCGGCTCGCACACCCACGGCGCCACCGGTAAGCACTGGGCATCGAGTGAGATCCGCGCGGGCCGTCTGCATCACGGCTTCGTGGTCGCCGTCGAATCCGACCGGCCTTTCGGCGAGTTCAGCATGGTGGCGGTCGGTCAGGCAGCCATCGTCGCGGCGCTGGAGGTGACCCGTGACCTCGCGGTGACGGCGGTGGAGCGCCGCTTCTCCTCCAATGCGCTGTTCGAGCTGATCTCGGGCGCGGACACCCAGTCGGACGACTACGCCTCGCTGGGTTCGGGCTTCGGGTGGAATCTGGAGCGCGACATCGTCGTCCTGGTGGGACGGCGCGAGGGCGCCACGGATGAAGCCTCCCCGACCAAACGCCGGTCTCGTCTGGCCGACGACCGGGCTGTCGAGTTCTGGGCGTCGGCGGTCCGCAGCAGAGACCGCATGGCCGCCGCCGCGGGCCTGGGCTCCGAACTGGTCGCCGTCATCGGCGCCGACCAGGACGTGCTCACCGTCGCGCATGCCGTCCAGGACGAGGTCGCGCGGTTCACGCACAGCCAGTACGCAATCGGTGTCAGCCGACCGTATCCCGGGCCGGCCGAGGTCTCGACCGCCTACCAGGAGGCACGCACCGCCCTGCGCCTGGGACCTCGTGTGTCGGGTGCCGGCGCGGTGACCGCGTACGGCGAACTCGGACTCTTCCGGCTGCTCGCCCAGGTCGGTGACGACGAGCTGCAGACCTTCGCGGAGGAGACACTCGGACCCGTCCTGAGGATGAGCGAGCCGGAACGGTCGGAGATGTTCCAGACGCTGGAGACGTTGATCAAGCACAACATGAACATGGCGGAGGCGGCGCGCAACCTGCACTTCCACTACAACACGCTGCGCTACCGACTGGCCAAGCTCGAACGGCTTCTCGGTCCGTTCAGCACCAGCACACCGCTGGCGATCCAGATCGGGATCGCCCTGCAGATCACCGAGATGCAAAGGATTCTCGCCCAACGCCCCCGGTGACGCGTTCAGGTGACGAGCATCAGCAGATCTCCGCCCTCCACATGCGAGGTCGGGGCAATGGCGATCCGCTCGACGGTGCCCGCGTGGGGCGCGGTGATGGCGGCCTCCATCTTCATCGCCTCGATCGTGGCGACGGTCTGACCGGCGCGCACCTCGGCGCCGACCGCGACACCGACGGTGACGACTCCGGCGAACGGTGCGGCCACGTGGTCGGGGTTGGCGCGGTCGGCCTTCTCCATGGTGGGCGCCACGGCGTCGATGCTCCGGTCGCGCACGAGGACGGGTCGCAGCTGTCCGTTGAGGATGCACATCACCGTGCGCATCCCGTGTTCGTCGGGATCGGAGATCGCTTCGAGTCCGATCAGCAACTGCACTCCGCGCTCGAGTTCGACCCGGTGTTCGTCACCGTGCCGCAGACCGTAGAAGAACTGGTTGGCGCTGAGCTGTGAGGTGTCACCGTATTCCTCGCGGTGCGCCTCGAATTCCGCTGTGGGACCCGGGAACAACAGCCGGTTCAGCGTGTCGCGTCGGGTCTTCCCCGGATGTCGCAGTGCCTCGTCCTGCTCTGCGGACAGCGGCTCCTCGGCCCTGACCTCGTCGCGTCCGGCCAGCGCCTTGGTGCGCAGTGGTTCAGGCCACCCGCCGGGCGGGTCGCCGAGTTCGCCGCGCAGAAAGCCGATCACACTGTCGGGGATGTCGTGGCGTGCCGGATCAGCGGCGAACTCGTCTGCGGTCACTCCGGCGCCCACCAGGGCCAGGGCCAGATCACCCACCACCTTGCTCGACGGTGTCACCTTCACCAGCCTGCCGAGGATGCGATCGGCGGCGGCATAAGTGGCTTCGATCTCTTCGAACCTGTCGCCCAGGCCGAGGGCGCCTGCCTGCTGCCGCAGATTCGACAGCTGACCGCCGGGGATCTCGTGGGTGTACACCCTGCCGGTCGGAGCGGGCAGACCAGACTCGAATGGGGCGTACATCTTCCGTAACGACTCCCAGTACGGTTCCAGTTCGCACACCGCGTCCAGGCTCAGTCCGGTGTCGAATCGCGTGTGGGCCGCCGCGGCCACGATGGAGGACAGCGCCGGTTGGCTTGTGGTGCCGGCCAGCGGTGCTGCGGCGCCGTCCACCGCGTCCGCCCCGGCCTGCCACGCCGCCAGATACGTCGCGAGTTGCCCACCGGGGGTGTCGTGGGTGTGGATGTGCAGCGGCAGGTCGAAACGAGACTTCAAGGCGTCGACGAGGGTCGCCGCCGCCGCAGGGCGCAACAGTCCGGCCATGTCCTTGACGGCCAGCACATGGGCGCCGGCATCGACAATCTGCTCGGCCAGCTTGAGGTAGTAGTCGAGGGTGTAGAGGTTCTCGTCGGGATCTGACAGGTCGCCGGTGTAGGAGAGCGCGACCTCGGCGACCGCTGCGCCCGAGTCGAGGACCGCGTCGATGGCCGGGCGCATGTTCTCGACGTTGTTCAACGCGTCGAAGATCCGGAAGATGTCGATGCCCGTCGCGACGGCCTCGGCCACGAACGCCCGGGTGACGCGCGGTGGGAAAGCGGTGTAGCCGACGGTGTTGCGCCCACGCAGCAACATCTGGAGGCAGATGTTGGGCATCGCGGCCCGCAGCGCGGCGAGGCGCTCCCACGGGTCCTCCTTGAGGAAGCGCAGTGCCACGTCGTACGTCGCTCCGCCCCAGCATTCCACCGAGAGCAGCTGTGGTGTCAGGCGTGCGACGTGGGGAGCGACGGCCAGCAGGCCCGAGGTGCGCACCCGGGTGGCCAGCAGTGACTGGTGGGCGTCGCGGAAGGTCGTGTCGGTCACGGCGAGTGCGGGCGAGTCGCGCAGCCACTGCGCGAAGCCGTTGGGGCCCAACTCGGTCAGGCGTTGCCTGCTGCCCTGCGGCGGCGGCTCATGGAGGTCGATCGGGGGGAGTTTGTCGTGCGCGTACACGGTCGACGGGCGGGCGCCGTGCGGTTGATTGACGGTCACATCGGCGAGGTAGTTGAGGATCCTCGTGCCGCGGTCGGCGTGGGAGCGTGCGGTGAGGAGTTCGGGCCGGTCGTCGATGAAGGAGGTGGTCACGTTTCCGGCGGCGAAGTCGGCGTCGTCGAGCACGGCCTGCAGGAAGGGAATGTTCGTCGAGACACCGCGGATGCGGAACTCGGCCAGGGCGCGGCGCGAGCGGGAGATCGCGGCGGCGAAATCGCTGCCCCGGCAAGTCAGTTTGACCAGCATCGAGTCGAAGTGCCCGAGGATCTCCGCCCCGATGTGGGTGCCGCCGTCCAGACGTATCCCCGCTCCTCCCGGCGACCGGTACCCGGTCACACGGCCGGTGTCGGGCCGGAACCCGTCGGCGGGGTTCTCGGTGGTGATGCGGCACTGCACGGCGGCGCCGCGGATGGCCAGCGTCGCCTGATCGACCCCGATGTCGGACAGGGTGTGCCCGGATGCGATGCGGATCTGGGCGGCGACCAGGTCGACGTCGGTGATCTCCTCGGTCACCGTGTGCTCGACCTGGATCCGCGGGTTGCACTCGATGAACACGTACGCCCCGGACCGGTCGAGGAGGAACTCCACCGTTCCCGCGCCGGTGTAGCCGATGTGACGTGCGAAAGCCACAGCATCCGAACAGATCCGACGTCTCAGGTCGTCGTCGAGGTTCGGCGCCGGCGCCATCTCGATGACCTTCTGGTGGCGGCGCTGCACGCTGCAGTCGCGTTCGAACAGGTGCACCACGTCGCCGGTGGAGTCGGCCAGGATCTGCACCTCGATGTGGCGCGGATCCTGCACCGCTTCTTCCAGGTAGACGCGGGGGTCGCCGAAGGCGGACTCCGCCTCGCGCGAGGCGGCTTCGACCGCTTCACGCAGTGTGTCGCGTTCGGTGACGCGTCTCATGCCCCGGCCGCCACCGCCGGAGACCGCCTTGACGAACAGGGGCAGCCGCATCGACTCCCCGGCCGCGACGACATCGTCAGCCGACTCCGACGGCGCCGACGACGCCAACACGGGCAACCCAGCCTCGCGGGCAGCCGCGATCGCCCGCGTCTTGTTGCCCGTCAGATCGAGCACCGACGGGCTCGGCCCGATGAACGTGATGCCGGCATCGGCACATGCCGACGCCAACTTCGCACTCTCGGACAGGAACCCGTAGCCCGGATACACCGCGTCGGCACCGGCGTCCCGCGCGACACGGATGATCTCGTCCACCGACAGGTACGCCCGGACAGGATGGCCGACCTCGCCGATCTGATAGGACTCGTCGGCCTTGAGCCGGTGCAACGAATTGCGGTCCTCGAACGCGTACACCGCGACCGTGTCGATCCCGTACTCGTACGCCGCGCGGAACGCCCTGATCGCGATCTCGCCGCGGTTGGCGACCAACACCTTCGACAGCATCGTGCACTCTCCGATCTCGCAGAAAACTCGTGGGTCCGCTACCGCGGCAGCGCCGACATCCGATCGGCGCTTTCGTGGATCGCTCCGGCGATGTCCCTGAGATGCCGGCCGCTGCCGCCCCACCGTCTGGCGATGATCTCCGCGACGATGGACACGGCGGTCTCCTCGGGCGTGCGCGCACCCAGATCCAGCCCGATCGGACTGTGCAGTCGGTCCAGTTCGTCGACGGTCAATCCGTTGTCCCGCAACCGGTCCAGACGCTGATGATGCGTCCGCCGCGAACCCATCGCTCCGACGTAGGCGATCTCGGGAATCCGCAAGGCCACCTGCAGCAGCGGCACATCGAACTTCGGGTCATGGGTCAGCACCGTCACGACGGTGCGCGCATCGAGCCTTCCGGCCTGTTCCTCGTCGCGGAGGTAACGGTGCGGCCAGTCGACCACCACCTCGTCGGCATCCGGGAACCGTGCTCGCGTGGCGAATATCGGCCGCGCGTCGCACACCGTGACGTGGTAGCCGAGGAAGGAACCGGCCCGTGCGACGGCGGCGGCGAAGTCGATGGCGCCGAAGACCAGCAGGCGTGGCTTCGGGGCGAACGCCCACACGAAGACGCGCATCCCTTCGCCACGACGTTGGCCGTCGGTCCCGTAGGTCAGCGTGGCGCTGGTGCCCGTGGCCAGTAGGCCGAGCGCGTCGTCGCGGATCGCGTCATCGGCACGGCCGGATCCCAGACCGCCCGTCACGGAGGGCGAACCGTCCGCGCCGGGACGAATGGTCAGGCGGCGACCGAACCATGCCGGGTCGGGGTGCTCGATCACCGTGGCGACCGCGACCGGGCGGCCGGCCTCGATGTCAGCCGCGACCTCCGCCAAGTCGGGGAAGGTCGACCGATCGACCTTCTCGACGTAGACGTCGAGGACACCCCCACAGGTCAGCCCGACGTCGAAGGCGTCGTCGTCGGACACCCCGTAGCGCTGCAACACCGGTCGCCCGGAGGCGACCACGGACTGCGCGAGTTCGTAGACCGCACCCTCGACACAGCCTCCTGACACCGACCCGACAGCGCACCCGCCCGGGCCGACCAGCATCGAGGCGCCGGGCGGCCGCGGCGCGGACCGGAACGTCGCGACGACTGTTGCGAGACCGACACTCTCACCCGCCCGCCACCAGGGGAGTAGCTCGGTCAGGACCTCACGCATAGCTGATCATCCGGTTCTCGTTCGGTGTGCTCGGAGAGTGCAGGCAGCGTCGCACTGCGCCCGACGCGGGGCGCGTGGAATGTGCGTGTCGACGTGCCGGTCAGTTGGGACGCACGCGGGCGGCCGCGCGGTCCAGGATGCCGGCCAGGCGTTCGCGGGTGACCATCCAGATCAGCGGCAGCACCTTGATCTCACCGCCACCGCCGGTGGGGCGGGGAGGGCGCTGCCGAGGGGCGGCGGGTGGTGTGTGTTCGGCGGTGGTCGCCGCCGCGGCCGTGCGCTGGCCGTTCCCGGCGGCGATCCCGGCCACCGCGGGAGCCGGCTGACCGGGCTGCTCGATCCGGTCGGCGAGCTCGTCGGCGAATGCCGTGAACATCTGGTTGGACACGTCCCGGATCCCGCGGCCAAGCGACGCGATGCGGCCGGTGAGGTCGATGTCGGAGACGACGTCGATGCGGGTGCCGGTGTCGACGGGTTCGATCTGCATGGCGACATGTGCGACCACCGAGCCGGACCCGCGCTTGTCGCGACCGGTGGCGTCCAGCACGATCCGTCGTGACGAGTCGTCGCGTTCGACCACCGACGCCCGGCCGGCGTAGTTCATCTTCAGCGGCCCGATCGCCACGCGCAGCACGCCTTCGTAGCGGTCGTCGCCGAGGTCGTCGACGAGTTCGGCGCCCGGCATGCACTCCACGACGGCGGCAGTGTCCTGCAGGAACTTCCACACGTGCTCGGGTGAGGCGCCGACCTCGGTCTGATGCTGGAGTTTCATGCGCTTCGTCCCTTCGTCTGGTCCTGCAGGCCTTGCTGGTCGATGAGCGCCAACACCCGTTCGGCGGTGATGGGTAGCTGCTCTGGGCGGGATCCTATGGCCGCTTCGACGGCGCTGGCGATGGTGGCTGCCGGCGGGCCGATCGGCGGCTCCCCGATGCCGCGGGCGTTCAAAGGCCCCCGGCCGGAACCGCTCTCGATGATGGCCACGCCGATGTCGGGCAGATCCATCGCCGTGGGGATCAGGTAATCGGCGAACAGCGACGACGACGGATGGCCGGCCTCGGTGACACAGTCCTCGGTCAACGCGTAGCCGATGCCCTGGGCGGCTCCGCCGATGATCTGGCCGCGCACCCGCGTGGGATTGATCGCGCGGCCGACGTCGTGACAGGCGACGTACTTGAGCAGCCGCACCTCGCCGGTCTCCACGTCGACCTCGACCTCGGCGGCGTGGGTGCCAAAGGTGTAGTCCGGATAGGTGTGCCCCTGGCCCTTCTGCGGGTCGAACCCCCCGGAGCGGGCGCGCCAGGTGTGCAGCACCGCGGTGTCCACCCGTGCTTCGTTCGCGGCGCGCACCAGTTCGGGCAGGCTCAGCCCGCGGGCGCCGTCCTCGGTGCGGACCATCCCGTCGACCCAGATCAGTGCGTCCTCGGGGACACCGAGTTCCTCGGCCGCCACCGGGGTGAGTTGGTCGCGGAGAGTGCGTGCGGCCCGCAGGATGGCGTTGCCGGACATGTAGAGCTGCCGGGTGGCGTAGGTGCCACCGGCCGGCGGCGTCAGCGCGGTGTCGCCGATGTACACACTGATGTCGGACAGTGCGACACCGAGGATCTCCGAGGCGATCTGGCAGAGGCTGGCCGCCTGGCCTGCGCCGAGATCGGTGACGCCGCTGCGGATCAGCAACGTGCCGTCGGCCTGCAGGGTGACCCAGGCCGCGGCGTGGTCGCGGAACCAGATCGATCGGCCGTAGGGCTGCATGCCGCACGCGAATCCCTGGCCGACCACCTTGTCGGGGTCGCTGGGAGGGCTCGGCTCGCCGAGCATCGCGAGTGCCGCATCGCGGGTCTCCCGGACCGCGACCGCCGTGGTGATCGGTTCGCCACCGGCGAGCAGGTCACCTGTCTCGATATAGTTGCGGTCGCGCACCTCTTGGCGGCTGAGTCCCAGTTCGGCTGCCAGCGTGTCCATCTGGGATTCGTAACCGAGGGTGACCTGCATGGCGCCGAACCCGCGGAACGCACTGGTGGGGGTGTTGTTGGTGAACACCGCGCGTGACCGGATCCGGACGGTGGGCACCCGATAGGGCCCCGGGGACAGGGCTGCGGCGGCGAACAGCACGCGGGCACTCAGGCACGGGTAGGCGCCGGCGTCGCCCATGACGTCGACGTCGACGGCGAGGATCTCGCCCTGCTTCGTCGCGGCGGTGCGGTAGTGCATGGTGAACGGGTGGCGCTTGGAGCTGGCCAGGATCGACTCCTGCCGTGACCAGATCATCCGCACCGGGCGGCGGGTGCGCCAGACCAGCAGCGCCAGGTAGGGCTCGACCGTCATGTCCTCCTTACCGCCGAAACCTCCGCCCATGTACGAGGCGATGTGGCGGACCTGGCTCTGCGGCAATCCGAGGATGGAGGCGATCTCCACCGCGTGCTCGATGACCTGTGTCGAGATGCGCAGCGTGACAACGTCGTTCTCGATCCACCCGACACCGGCTTCGGTCTCCAGGTAGGCGTGCTCTACCGGCTGGCTGCGATAGGTGCGGTCCACCACGATGTCGGCCTTTTCGAACGCGGCGTCGAGGTCACCGCGTTCGATGTGCCAGTTGACCAGGACGTTGCCCTCGTCGTGGACCAGGGGCGCACCGTCGGCCAGCGCTTCTTCGGGACTGAAGACGCCGGGCAGTGGCTCGTATTCGATCTCGACGAGATCGGCTGCCTCCGCGGCGGTTTCGGGATCGACGGCGGCCACCACCGCGATCGGCTCGCCGACGTAGCGGACCCGGTCGGCCGCGAGTACGGGCTGTTCGACGGTCAACTCACCCAGGCCGCCGCTGGCGTGCTCGACGACCGCGTTGTGCGGCACGTCGGCAGCGGTGAGCACCGCTTCGACACCTTCGAGTCGCTCGGCGGCCGACGTGTCGATCCGGACGATCTTGGCCGAGGCCATGTCGGACCGGACGATCTTCCCGTGCAGCATGCCCGGCAGGCTCCAGTCCGCGGCGTACAGCAGGGTGCCGCGGACCTTGTTGATGAAGTCGTGGTGCGCGGGTGACTGCCCGACGACCCGGAAGTTGCGCTCCCGGTCCTGGGGTCCGGAGTCGACGTCGGGATCGAAATCGGCCGGCGCACGGGGTGGTTCGGTGGTGTCGGGAGTGGTCCCCGGTTCGACGGTCGTCACTGGGCATCCTCCTTCTCAGGCGATGGGGGAGTCGACAGGTGCAGGTAGTCCTCCACCGCGTCGACGATGGCCTGGTAGCCGGTGCAGCGGCACAGGTTCCCGACGAGCTCGTGCCGGATCTCCTCGCGGGAGGCGTCCGGATTGCGTTCGGCGAGCGTGGCCGCGGTCAGAAGCATTCCCGGCGTGCAGAATCCGCACTGCGATGCGCCGCGCTCGAGGAAGCACTTCTGTAGCGGGTGGGCTTCCTCCTGGGGATCCGACCACCCGCGCAGAGTGACGATCTCGTGGCCCTCCGCCTGGACGGCGTAAACGGCGCACGCGCTGACCGGGTCTCCGTCCATCAGCACGGTGCAGGTGCCGCACACACCTTCGGCGCAGCCGTACCGCACGTCGGGCATGCCGAGGTCGTCGTGCAGGACGTCGAGCAGTGTGCGGTCATTGCGAACCCACACCTCGTGGTCGCGGTCGTTGACCCGCAGTACCACCTGCGTCCGGATCATTCGGCGTCTCCCTGTGCGGTGAAGACCTGCTGCAGCAGGCGGCGGGTGTGGACGGCGACGAGGCGACGCCGGTAGTCGGCGCTGCCGTGCAGATCGCTGTCTGGATCCAATGAGGCGGCGATCGCGTCGGCGCTCTCCCGGGCACCGTCGGGGCTGCCGGGGTCGGCGAGTGCGGGTGCGAGCAGCGCTTGGTCGACGAGCAGCGGACGGTCGGCGACGCCGCCGAGCACGACGCGCAGTCCCGGATCGCCGTCCGAGGCCGATCGCGCCATCACGGCGACGCTGACCGTCGCAAAATCCGAATAGCGGCGCACCACTTCGTGGAATCCCCAGCGTCCCGTGCCGCCGACGGGGATGCGCGCGCCGACGACCACCTCGTTCGGTTCGGTCGCGGTGGTCAGGTAGGTGATGAAGAAGGAGTCCGCGCTGACGGTCCGCACGCCTGCCGGCCCCTGCAGGAGGACCTCCCCACCCAGGGCCATGACGACCGCGGCGATCTCGGCGGTCGGGTCCGCGTGCGACAGTGTGCCGCCGAAGGTGCCGCGATTGCGTACCCGTACGTTGCCGATGAACGGAATGACGTGGGCGAGGAGTGGCGCGTGGGTGCGCACCGCGTCTGACGTCATCAGCGTCTTGTGGCGGGTGTTGGCGTCGATCACGAGGTGGCCGTCCTCGACGCGCGGGTCGGCGGCCGCGATGGGGTTGACGTCGATGAGTGCGCCGGGAAAGGCCAACCGCAGGTTGAGCATCGGGATCAGGCTCTGCCCGCCGGCGAGGATCTTGGCCTCGCCGTCCCACAGTTCCAGCAGCTCGACGGCATCGGACCAGGTCTGGGCGCGCTGGTACTCGAAGCAGGTGGCCGCGGTGCGCTCCGCGGGTGTCGGCAGCGTCTCCTGCACGGTCATCTCGTTACCTCCAGCTCTGGTGTCCCGCCGTTGACGAGGTATCGCAACAGCGCGAGTTCGTCGTCGTCGACCGGTGGGAGTTCGTGGACGTCGTCGTGAACCAGCAACTCGAACCCGGTCGCCGCCCGCACCTGGTCGAGCGTGACCCCGGCCTGCAGGGCCCGGATTCTCATCCGGTGTGAGTCGGGGGCGAAGTCGAGCATCGCCAGATCGGTGACCACCCAGGCGGGCCCGCCGTAGACGAGCCCGCTGTCGCGGCGACTGGTGCCACCGGTCAAGAAGCCCGGACTGGTGACGAAGTCGACCTTCTCGACGAACCGGCGTGGCTCGTGCTGGGTCACGACGACGACCTGATTGCACATCGAGGCGATGTCATTGGCGCCGCCGGGGCCGGGCAGCCGCACCGACGGCTGCTCGTGATCGCCGATGATGCTGGTGTTGACGTTGCCGTACTGATCGACCTGGGCGACACCGATGAAGCCGTAGTCGAAGAAGCCGCGCTGGGCCATCAGGAAGATGTCGGCGGCACCGGTCAGCATCTGGGCGCCGACGGCCGCACGGACCTCATTCGTCGATGCCGGCAGGTGCCCGGGCAGCAGTTCGATGCCGATCATGCCGCCTTCGAGCAGCACCGTCAGGGTGGGCGCCTGGCGGCGCTTGGCGATCGCCGCGGCCACCAGCGGCTGTCCGATGCCGGCGAACAGCACCTTGCCGTCCTCGAGCAGACGGCTCGCGGCGATCGTCATGATCTCGTCGGGTCGTGCGTCGGGATGCTGTGCGCCGCTGAGCGATTCCAGGTCGACGGTGGGGGTGAGGGAGTCGGTCATCGCGGAAGCATCTCCTCGGCGGTACGTCGCAGCGCTGACAGCCGGGTCGGGTCGATCGCGGCGCAGAAGGCGTCATGGTCGGGATGGGCGGTCAGGCTCTCCACGTACGCCCGGGCACCCTGGATGCCGCCGGACTTGACCGCCTGCATGTAGGCGGTGAACTCGTCGAGGTCGGCTTCGTAGTGCCCGTAGCACTCGTGGGGGTAGGCGCCCATCGGCTGATGCACCACCGCGTCGACCGCGAAGCCAGGAATGACCGTGCGTGCGGGATCGAGCCGGAACTGGTCGGTGTCCACGATCTCCTCGGCGGAGAGGATGACGCGCCGCGCGGCCAGTGCCAGGTCGGCGTCCATCAGCTGGTATCCGTCGATCTGGGCGTTGCCCAACCGGTCGGCGCGCTGCACGTGGATGAGTGCCACGTCGGGGTTGAGACTGGGGACGGCGTTGAGCGTTTGCCCGGTGTACGGGCAGGCGACCTTGGCCAGGTCGAGCTTCCGGTCGATGTCGGAGCCCAGCATGCTGACCGTGGGCAGGTAGGGCACCCCCATGGCTCCGGCCTTGTAGCGCAAGCCGATTCCGAGATGGCTCCACTCCTCGAACACGGGGCGGCCCTCTTCGACCAGGCGACGTACGACCGGTGCCAGGCCCCAGCCGTGCCCGACGCCGATCCAGCTGGTCATGATCCGCTCGGCGGTCCCGGTGGCCAACATGAGCTCGGCCTCGATGCACGACAGCGGCCGGGCCATCGTCAATCCGGAACGGCCCTGGCGCAGGATCTCGATCAGCAACGCCATCGGCGTGCGAGCGTGGTTGGTGCCGCCGACGCCGACGACCGCGTCGTCGGGAACGAGCCGGCGCACCGCCTCGGCGGCGGTGGTCAGCTTGTCGGCATCGGTGCGGCTGAGCCCTTCCAGTTCGGCGCGGGCGTCCAGCACCCCGAGCGTCGTCAGGCGTCCACTCATGCGGCCCCCACCATACTGCCGAGCAGCGGACGGACTTCGGCGGCGAACCACTCCACCTGCTCGGGATCGTAGGCGTGCGGCACCAGGCAGATCTCCTGGACGCCGGCGTCCAGGTGAGCCGCGATCTGTTCTGCGCAGTCCTCCGGAGTGCCGCAGATCGCGCTCTCCGGGGTCGCACTGCTCCAGTCCGGAGTGTCGAAGTACGACGCCAGCCACGGCCCGGTGAGGGCTTGCGCCTTCTCCTTGGAGGGGCCGATGCAGATCGGCAGCTGGTTCAGCGAGTGCAGGTCGGCCGGGTCGCGGCCGGCCTCCTCGGCGAATCGGCAGATCTTGGCCCACGACTCGCTGAAGGCCTCGGCCGTGTAGAAGTAGGTCAGCCAGCCGTCCCCGAGGGTGGCGGCGCGTTTGAGCACGCGGTCGACGTAGCCGCCGATCAGGACCTGGGGACGCGGCTGCGGGAGTGGCAACATCTTGACGCGGCGGAACGACCGATCGTCCCAGGTGCCGGTCACCTCCGGTTGGGTCCACAGGTTCATGCAGATCTCCAGATTGCGTTCGAAGATCCTGCCACGGCCCTTGAAAGGTGTTCCCGTCGCCTCGAATTCGCGTTCGTACCAACCGGCCGCGACCCCGAGGCGCAACCGTCCGTTGGAGACGGCCTGGATGGTGGCGGCGGTCTTGGCAAGCAGGGCCGGATCCCGGATCGGCAGGACGAGGACTCCGGTCCCCAGGGTGATCGTCGTCGTGTGGCTCGCCAGCACCGCCAGCGTGGTCAGCACCTCCAGCTGGGGGAAGGGCTGGCGGCTGCCGAGGAAGAGGTGGTCCCACGCCCACAGCGAGGTGAATCCGAGTTGTTCGGCGCGGCGAGCCGTGACGAGCAGTTCTTCGATCTGGGGGGTCTTCTGAGCCGAGGTGAAATTCTCCACGGCCAGCCCGAAGGTCGCGGGCATGGATGACCGTCCTCTCTGTTCTATTCGCTGTGAGGTACGCCACGTTAGGTGACGAAGCTGCCGCCCATCCATGTCACTACTAGCCAAGTGGAGAGTCGCTCTTTGTCAGTCGTTGCCAGTGAATATTCGGCCGGCGACAGCGAAGCGGACACAGGTGCCGGGTACTGCCTGGGCGGCCCGGTGGACCGCCGCTTCCGGCACCACACCGATGACCGGGTATCCGCCGGTCACCGGCCGGTCGGCCAGGAAAAGTGTGGGTCGACCCCGGGTGGGGACCTGTAGTGCGCCGAGGACCACGCCCTCGCTGCCGAGCTCACCGCTTCGCCGCCGCGGAAGCTCCGGACCGGCGAGCCGGATCCCGACACGATCGGCGTCGGACGTGACGGTGAATTCGGCGCTGCCCAGTCGGTCCAGGGCCTCGTCGCAGAACCAGTCGTCGCGGGGCCCGAGTTGCAGCGGCAGTACCAGCGGTTCGGCGCCCCACGTCGCGACGGGAGCGAAGTCGAGTGCGGGCCAATCCGCCGCGGCGCTGCCGAGTGGGAGGACGTCACCGGCTCGCAGAGGTGGCGTCCCCAGCCGGGCCATGGTGTCCCACGACATCGATCCGAGCACATCCTGGCCGCGGAGGCCGCCGCGAACCGCGACATAGGTGCGCAGCCCCGCGGTCGGGGCGCCGAGGGTGATGCGATGTCCGGCCCGCGCCGTGAAGGCGGCGTTCATGCCGTGTGCGCGGCCGCCGCACGTGATGCTGACCGGCGCGCCGGTCACCGCGACCAACGTCGGGGCATCGACGCTGAAAGCCATGCGCCCCAGGGTGATTTCGAGGCACGGTGTGCCCGCGACGTTGCCGACGAGTCTGTTCGCCAGGTCATACGACGCCCCGTCGGCGGCGCCGGACTGCCCCACGCCGAGGTGGGCCAGTCCGTGTCTGCCGCGGTCCTCCAGCAGCGCCAGCACGCCGACCGACTCGACGGTGAGCCGACTCATGAGCCGACACGACGGAATTGCACCACCGCCCCGGGGCGGAGGACGGCAGGCGGGTCGGCAGCGGAGTCCCACAGCACAGCGTCGGTGTGGCCGAGCAGTTGCCAGCCGCCGGGGGAGACCCGGGGGTAGACCGCCGAGAACGCGCCCGCGATGGCGACCGCACCGGCAGGCACCCGGACGCGGGACTCGTCGCGCCGGGGCACGTACAACCGTGGATCACCGCCCACCAGGTAGGAGAAACCCGGAGCGAAGCCGCAGAAGGCGACGGTCCAGACGCTTTCGGTATGGGCGGCAATCACTTCGGCGACGGTGAGGCCGGTCAGCTTCGACACGTCGTCGAGGTCCTCACCGTCGTACCGCACGTCGATGACGTGATGATCGTGATCTTCTGACTGGTCGGGACGGGGCTGCAGGGTACAGAGCGCGGCGCGCAGCGCGGATGCGTTCGTCAGGCCGGCGTCGAAGGTGACGAGGACGGTGGTCAGTCCCGGTACCACCTCGCGCACACCTGGCAGTTCGGCCTCGCGGATCGCCGCGGCCCAACGGTGGACCATCGCGTTGTCGTCGAGGTCGAGGAGCCATGCGTGCTCGCCGCAGGGCCGCAATGCCGGCACGTCGGCGACTCGAGAAGTCACCGAATGGGTACGAGCTCGACCCCGGCGGCCTCGAGCGCGGCGCGGGTCTTCCTCGCGATGTCGACGGCGCCGGGGGTGTCGCAGTGCACGAGCAGCGCCTCCGCGGTGACGTCGACCTCGCTGCCGTCGTTGGCCGTGAGATGACCTTCCTTGACCATCTGCACGGCTCGTGCCGAAGCGGCGTCGGCGTCGGTCAGCAACGCGTTCGGCTCGAGGCGGGACTGCAGCAGCCCCTCCGGGGTGTAGGCCCGGTCGACGAAAGCCTCGGCGACCATCCTCAGGCCGGCCTGCTCGCCGAGTCGCCACACCTCCGTGCCGGGCGACGCGAGCAGCGGCAGGTCTCCGCCGTACTCCACGGTGGCGTCCACCAGTGCCTGGGCGTGCTCGGTGTTCTTGGTGACGACGGTCCACAGGGCGCCGTGCGCGCGCACGAAATCGACCTTGCCGCCTGCCAGTCGGGCGAACACCTCGAGCGCCCCGATCTGGTAGAGCAGGTCGTCGCGCAGCTCGTCGCCGGGCATGGCGATGTAGCGGCGACCGAAGCCGTGCAGGTCGCGGTAGCTCACCTGCGCGCCGATCGCCACGCCGTTCTTGACCGAGATGGCACACGTTCGTCGCATGATGCCCGGGTCGCCGCCGTGGAAGCCGCACGCGATGTTCGCGCTGGTGACGATTTCGAGCAGGGCATCGTCGTCCCCGAGGCTCCAACGGCCCAGTCCCTCACCGATATCCGTCGTCAACGCCACTTGCGGCACCATGGGCCTCCTGCCCTCGTAGGGGTCGTCGTGCTCCGAGTATCCCCGGCCTGCACACCCAGGAACAGCGTGAGTCACTGCAGTCGATTCGTCACTGGAACTACCGATTCGCGGAACTGCCCCTGCAGTGAACGCCGGACGGCTGCGACGGACGGGTCACCGGCCCGGGCGCGGCGGGTGAGTGCGACCAGTCGTCGTGACCAGCCGGTCTCCAGCCTGACCAGCGAGGCGGTCTCCCGCTGAGGCGGCAGCACCAATCGCGGCAGGATGCTGGCCGCGGCGCTCTGATGTACCACCAGCAGAAGCAGGTTCAGGTCATAGGACTCGTACTGCACGGTGGGTGTGAAGCCCAGGCCCAGGCAGTGTTGCACTGCCCAGGAGCGCGACGCGGCGCCCACGGGTTCCAGCGCCCAGGGCAGGTTCTTCGCCGTTCTCGTGAAATCGCGCGTCCCCAGCAACGACGACGCAACGACGATCTCCAGGGGGTCTTCAGCAAGGATCTCGCGGTGCACGTGGCGGGGCAACGCCGGTGTGCCGCCGGGATACTCCTCGCTGACGACCAGATCGAAGTCGCCGGTCAGCAGGGCCGGCACCGCTACCTCGGGTTCGGATTCGACCAGTTCGACCCGAAGGCCCGGATGGCGTTGTTGGCAGTCGAGCAGTGCGGGAACCAGCGCCCGGGCAGCACTGGCGAAGGCCGCCACTCGACACGTCCCTGTCGGTGGCTCCTCGGGTGACCGTAGTTCGGACTGCGCCGACTCGAGGGCGGCCAGGATGTCGGCGCCCCGATCGGCGAGCCGCTGTCCCGCCTCCGTGAGCCGCACCCCCCGACCGATCCGCTCGAGCAGTGCGGCACCGGCTTCCCGTTCGAGGAGCGCCAGTTGCTGGGAGATGCCAGAAGGGCTCATGTGCAGAGCCGCGGCCACCGCCGCGATGGTGCCGCGCTGGCTCAGCTCGACGAGGAATCGCAACCGGCGCACATCCAACATCACTCGAGTCTAGGGAGACACTTCAGCGATGCTGCCGGATCGACGGCAGGAATCGAAGATTTTGCGCCGCCCGGACTGCGCCTAGTCTTCGTCGGCAGGAGGTGTGTCGTGCTGACGACCGAACCGTTTCTGCTCAACCCCGGCTGGAACCCCGGCCATACCGCCGAACCACGGGAGACCGAGGACATCCGGCGTTTCCACGAAACCCTGCCGGGCTACGCCGTGACCCCGCTGCTGACGCTTCCGGCGATCGCCGAGACGCTCGGGCTGGGCGCGGTGCTGGTCAAGGACGAGTCGCTGCGACTGGGGTTGCCGGCTTTCAAGATGCTCGGCGCGTCGTGGGCCGTCCATCGTGCGCTGCAACGCAGTACGGGCGACCGGCCCCGGCTCGTCACCGCCACCGACGGCAATCACGGACGCGCGGTGGCGCGGATGGCGGCGCTGATGAAGCTGCCGGCGACGATCGTCATCCCGCGTGGGGTCTCCGAGCGAGCCATCGACCTGATCCGTGCCGAAGGGGCCGAGGTGCGCGTCCTCGACGTGTCGTACGACGACGCGGTCCGGCAGGCTGCCGCGCTCGCCGATGCCGATCCGGATGCGCTTCTGGTGCAGGACACCTCGTGGCCGGGCTACGAGGACGTTCCGCAGTGGATCGTCGACGGCTATGCCACTCTCTTCGACGAGGCGGCCGAACAGGCCGCAGAACTCGGCGCGGGCATCGACCTCGTCGTCGTGCCCGCCGGAGTCGGCTCGCTCGCCCACGCCGCGGTGACCTTCGCCCGTTCCCGGACCGACTGCCGCGTCATCGCCGTCGAGCCCGAGGTCGCCGACTGCCTGCGGGCCAGCCTGGCCGCGGGCGCCCTGACGACCGTGCCCACCGGGCAGACCAACATGGCGGGGCTGAACTGCGGCACCCCCGCCTATCTCGCCTGGCCCGATCTGCAGCGCGGGCTCGTGGGCGCTGTGGTGGTCGACGACGAGGCGGCCACGCGGGCCGTGGCTGATCTTGCGGCAGAGGGCCTCGATGCCGGTCCCTGCGGCGCCGCGGGACTCGCCGCGCTCAAGATCCTGGCCGCCGAACCAGCGCGCTCGCGATTCGGACTCGGCCCTGACACGCGGGTCCTGCTGCTCAACACCGAAGGTTCGAGCGCAAGCGGGTGACGCACTGCTCAATCCAGTGACCGAACTCGCTCCGGAAGCTCCTTCAACGTGACGGTTGGGCGCTCCTCGGCGGGCGGACCGACATAGATCGCCGACATCCCCGCCTGTCGGGGTCCCTCGACGTCGGCCGTCCAGTTGTCGCCCACGAAGACCGCGTTGCCCGCGGATGCCTGGCAGTCACGGAGGGCGGCTTCGTAGATCTTCGGATGAGGCTTGCGCCAGCCGACATCGACGGACGTCACGATACGGTCGAAGTGATCGTGCAATCCGAATTGGCGTGCCAGCCGAGGAACCAACCGTGAATCGTGGGTGTTGCTGACGATCGCCAGGGTGCGGTCGGACGCCAGATCAGCGACGCACTCCAAGGCTCCGGCGGCGACGAACACGTCGGCCGTCCACGCCTCGAAATACTCGGCGATCAACGCCTCGGTGGAATCCGAGCCGACCGAGGGCGATCCGATGGAACGCCAAAAGCGCTGCGCCACATCGTGCATCGAGAACTCCCGGCCTGTTCGATGGGCATCGGCATCGAGATCGTCCCAGACCTTCTGCCACTTCATATTCGACTCGTCTGCTGAGATCGGCACACCCGCGCGCCGCGCGAAATCCCACGGCGCATTGCGATTCGCCGGATGCACCGACGGGTCGTAATCGACCAGTGTGCCGAAGAAATCGAAGAAAACGTGGGTGATCACAGCGTGCCCTCTCCTCGCCGTGCCTACAGTACCCAAGCGGGACAACCGGTTAGCGGGTCTCGAGCCAGGCGAAGAAGTCGTCGGCGCAGAACACCGGCTTGCCGTACTCCTGCGCCTTGCGCGCCTTGCCCGACTGCGTGCCCACCTCGGCGGTCACCAGCACGTCGCAGCGGGTCTTCGACACCGTCTTTACCGGCGTCAGCCCCGCCTCGGCGGCCAGCCGCTCCATCTCCGGGCGCTCGACGATCCGACCAGCGCTGTCCTGCGCCGTGCCGGTGAAGCAGATGCGCATCCCCGGCGTGAGCGTCGCCGCGATGTCGTCGCCGCCAGTGCACAGCGCGTCCGTGCCGATGTCCACCCCGAGCAGCCGTGACGCCTCCTCGAGCCGGGCCGCCACCTCCATCGGCAGCTGCACCCGCGCCGCCGCCGCGCGCAGCTGGTCGGCCACCGACTGCCGCGCCGCCGCATCCGCCGGCGCGTCGAGGTCCCTCGGCACCGACGCGCCCAGCAGCACGGCGCTGACATCACGGCTGATCCGCAGCAACGCGGACAACCCGGGCAGGTGGTCGGCGACCGGTGTGGGTGCGTGGAGGTCACGGCTCACCAGCAGACCGGACGACTCGACGGCGTCGGGTTCCTCGAACGGTGACGAGCCGTCCTCGGCGGGCATTCCATTGTGTGCGTTCAGAGCTGAGCGGGCGCGCTCCAGCGCGGTGCGCCCCGAGATCCGCGTACCGCGCAGCTCGACGCCCAACGGCATCGCCGTCACGAAGCCCAAACGTTTGAGTTCGAAGTCGATGAGACCGAGCTGGTCGTCTACGTCGACCCCGACGGGCGTGCAGCCGGCCAGCATTGGAGCGATCACCGCCCACGCCTCGCGCAGCGTCGGCGCCAGCAGCACATCGGACACGGTGATGCCGAACGCCGTTCGCGCATCGGCGAGGTCGCGCTGCGGATTGGCGAGCGTCGAGAGCGCGGTGCCGTCGTCGAACGCCACCGCCAGCTCCACCGGCCGGGGCCGCGACATCCGCCCCTCGTCGCCGACGGTCAGCATGCCGATCGCGCAGTACCGTCGCGTGCCCGTGCCGCCGTTCGCGGTCCGCAGGAAGCGGGCGATGCGCCGGTCGGTCTTTAGATCCTTCGGCAGCACAGGGCGTTTCAGCACCAGCCCGGCCAGCGACGTGCAGCGGCTCAGCGCGACATATAGCTGGCCGGTGGAGAACATGCCGCCGGTGAGGTCGACGATCACCCGGTCGAGCGTCTGGCCCTGGCTCTTGTGGATCGTGATCGCCCACGCCAGCTTGAACGGCAGCTGGGTGTAGGACCCGATCACCTCGCGGCCCAGCGACGAGCCGGACACCACCGGCCGGGTGGCCTCCCACGTGTAGGGCGTGACGTCGGCCACGGAGCCGTCGGGGAACTCCACCTCGACGACGGCGCCGTAGCGGTCGTAGCCGACACCGACGACGCGGCCGATGCTGCCGTTGACCCAGCGGTCGCCCTGGTCGTTGTTGAGCATCATCACCTGTGCGCCGACCTTGAACCGCAGCGTCTCCTCGACCGGCGGATCGAAGAGCGACAGGTCACCGGACGCTCGCGCCTGGTGGACCAGTTCGTCGCCGGGCAGCCGTTCGAGATGCTGGCGGTTGCGTGCGGTAACGAGCCGGTTGGTCGGGGCGAGGGTGAGCCAGAACTCGCCGTCTGGTGGGACGAAGTCGGCGTCGGCCCGGGCATTGAGCTGCTGCTGCGCGTGGCCGAGCAGCACGCCCTCACGAATCTCGTTGAGAATGCCGGTCATCCGGTCGTCGCCGAGCTGCCGGAACACCGTCGTCAGTGAGATGGTCGGGAAGTCGTCGCGGTCGAAACTGCGGGCGGAGAAGAAGTACGGCGTCTCGTAGGCGGTGGTGAAGAAGCCGGCTTCGTGTTCGCTGACCACCGGCGGCAGTTGGTAAAGGTCGCCGACGAGGACGATCTGTACGCCGCCGAAGGGCGCGCCGGGAGCGGGGCCGAACCGCTCGAGCGCCGCGGCCACCATGTCGAAGACGTCAGCGCGGACCATCGAGGCCTCGTCGATGATCAGCGTCTGCAGCGATGCGAGAGTCTTGGTGAACCGTCCCGGGCGGTAGGCGCCGTTGCGGATGTCGTCGAGCGTCGTGGTGGTGCGGAAGCCGAACAGCCTGTGGATGGTGTAGCCGTCGACGTTGAGCGCGGCGATCCCCGTGGGCGCGACCACCACGACGTTGCGGTCGGTGTCGGCCGTGAACAGCCGGATCAGCGTGGACTTGCCGGTGCCCGCCTTTCCAGTCAGGAAGAGGTGGCGGCCGCCGGCCAACAGGTCCAGCGCTCGACGGAACTCGTCGGTGAGGACGATGCCGGCCATGGCCGCACTGTAGTCCGGCGATGTCACCGGTCGGGAGTAGCTTCCGCGCCATGGACGACGGACGCAGGCGGAGAAGAGCCAAGCAGGGGCGGCGTGACGCACGCCGCATGAAGAACCGGAACGGGCGAAGTCCGGATGAGCCGCCGATGGTCGACAAGGTGCGTCTCGCATTGGCGAGCGGTCCGCTGGACCTGCTTGGTTTGGCCAGCACGGCTGTTCACCAGTCGAAACCCGACCCGTGGACTCAACTGAAGTCACCAGAGGAGAAGCCGTTTCCTTTGGATGCCTTGATCGCCGTCTACAGCGGCACCGATACCCGTGAGACCACGGTCATGCTGACCGTCCTTGCCGAACTCCTGCCCGACGACGAGGAGTTGCAGGCGCGATGCCGAACCGCGCTGGCGTCGCGGACGCACCTGTTGCCGGCGTGGCTGCGCCACCTGTCTGACATCTGGGTCCACCGGGCAGTGCGCAGAACGCACGTCCTCGGTGACCGTGATGAACTGTGGCTCGGCGCGCGACTGACCGGCGGCCAGGAGTTGACCTGCGCGGTCGCGATCGACCACAACGAGATGTCGGAGGTCGCGGACGTCGTCTTCTGGACGAAGTGCATCGACGACGTCATGCCGGGTGCCGACGAGCATGATGGCGACTCCAGCATCGTCGATATGAGCCTCGCCGACGCCAGGGCGTGGATTCACCATGGACTCGAACGTGCGCTGTTCTTCGACGAATACAGCCAGTGGCCGGGGTGCCGCCCGTTGGTACGGTGGCTGATTCGACACCTCCCCGAGGGCGGCACGGCGTTCTATCCTCCGTTCTGGAAATGGGAGGACACCGCTGTCGTCCTCGGGCAGTTCTTCGAATCGACGGCGGGACGGCGGTTCCGCGGGTCTGACTACCGGGAGCTGCTGACGGTACTCCTGG
Source organism: Mycolicibacterium arseniciresistens (assembly GCF_030519285.1). Lineage (NCBI taxonomy): Bacteria > Bacillati > Actinomycetota > Actinomycetes > Mycobacteriales > Mycobacteriaceae > Mycobacterium > Mycolicibacterium arseniciresistens. Next base: position 25,188 of record NZ_JAUMSQ010000005.1, on the reverse strand, counting down.
AATCCGGCACCGCGGATCCGCTGCGGTGGAGCAGGTTGCGGATCCGGGGGGCGCTGAGCGACTCGTCGTACTGCGATCACGACCTTCAACTGGAGGTCCTGATCAACGCCCCGGAGCTGTTGCGAGCGTATGTGCCGTTTGCACACGCGCAGAGCGGTATTCGGGACGGTCTGACAGCGGAGGCGCTCACGGCCATCGACGAGTCGGCTCCCGGATACCACGAGGAGGTGATCAAGTGGGCGAGAGATCATGGTGATCTCTTCGACGAGGAAGTCGTGTGAGTGGGTTCTTTACCTCGCCTGATCGCACCACTCGCGTAGTTGTCCCGCGATATCTGCGAGGTCCGTTTCGGCCCCTGTGGCAACCCGGATGACGAAATCGAAGCGGTCGTCTTCGGTAGCGCGCACCCATTGTCCGTTCACTGCCAGAAACGTCAGGCACGCGGTCCACCCGAGGCGCTTGTTTCCGTCCACCAGTGCGTGATTGCGTACCAGCGAGTGCAGCAGCGCGGCCGCCTTGAGGTGGAGATCCGTGTATGCGTCGCGGCCGTAAACCGACGCACGGGGCCGCGCCAACGCCGATTCGAGCAATCCGTAGTCCCTGATCTTGACGTCCTCGCCCATGACACGACGGGCGATGTGGAGGAGATCGTCGAGGTCGAGGTACTCGATCACGCGTTCTTGAGGCGCTCCAGTACGCCGGCCTCATCGGCGACTACCCGTTGCAGTGCCGCATCGACCCTCTCGGTGTGCGCTCGGCGTGCGATGTACTCATCGATGGCGGACAGCGCAACAGCCTGCATCGACCGCCCTTCGGCCGCGGCCTGTCGCCGCAAAGCTTCGGTCTGCTCGTCACTGGTCCGCAGAGTCATCCCCATGAACGTGATGATACCGGAGTGATACCACTGCCACCTCACTTCCTGTCGCGCACCGCCAGGTAGTGCTCGGAGACCGCTGGGCCGTCGATGTAACGCTCGACCGCCTCCTCGATCAGCCGGTCCTGGCCGGTGAGGCGGACATAGTGCTGATGCATGTGCTCGCCCCACGACCGCACGACGAACGACTCCACGAACGTCGACTCATGCTCGACGCTCCGGAAGAGACGCCACTCCGCTGCCCCGGTGCGCTGACGGGACCGACCCAGCACGGCCATCGCGGACAGGAAGCCTTCCTCGTCCGACGCCGCGACGCGATACGCGGTCAGCACCAGGACCGGCCCGTCCAACGGCTCGGGCTCGAAGGTCAGCGTCGGTTCGGGCCAATGCGCGGACGGCGTCAGGTCGAGATTGCCGGTGTTCGCGTGCAGCGGCCACCACAACGACGACAGTCCGCACACCACCAGCAGCGCCGCGCTGACCAGCAGGCTGATCGAACTGGTGGTGGTCCCCGCGAGCACTCCCCACACCACCGAACCCAACGCCTGCCCGCCCATGAAGATCAGCTGATACACCGACAATCCGCGGGCCCGTACCCACGCGGGCAGGTTCAGCTGCATCGACGCATTGAGCGTCGACAGCGACAGCAGCCATGACGCGCCACCGACGACCAGGGCCAGGAACACCACCGTGAAGATCGGCACCAGCGCCAGCACCGCGGTGGCCACCGCGAAACCCGCCGCACCGAGCGTCAGCATGGTGTTCTGGCCGAACCGCGCACGCAGCCGGGACAACATGAACGCGCCGAGCACCGCTCCCGCGCCGAGCGCCCCCAGCAGCAACCCGTACCCCGCGGACGACAACCCCAGCCGGTCGCTGGCGATCACCGGCAGCAGACCCCAGATCGCGCTGCCCGGTGCGATGAACAACGCCGCCCGCAACAGGATTCGTCGCACGATGGGGGAGCTGCGGATGAATCGTCCGCCCGCGCTCAGCGCCGCCAGTGCCCGCTCGGGGGGATAGCCGCTCTCGACGGCGGGGCGGCGCCACGCGACGAGGACGAACACGATGCCCACGAACGAGACGGCGTTCAGCGCGAACACCAGGGTCGGTCCGGACAGCGACACCAGCACCCCGGCGATCGCAGGTCCGATCGCCCGAGCACCGTTGATGCTCATACTGCCCAACGCGGCCGCGGCCGGAATCTGCTCGGCCGGAACAAGATCAGGCTGGATCGCCTGCCACGCGGGCGCGGTCAACGCCTGCCCGCAGCCGATGACGAACAACAACGTCAGCAGCACCGCCGGCGTGGTCAACCCGAAACCGGTCAGCGTGGCGAGCAGGCCCACTCCCGCGGCCATCGCCCCCTGGGTGGCGATGAGGAGCCGGCGCCGGTCGATCAGATCGGCGAGCACACCTGACGGCAGCGCCAGCAGCATCACCGGCAGCGTCGTGGCGGTCTGCACCAGCGGGACCAGGACGGCCGCCCGCGGATCGCCGACGAGCATCCACTGCGCGCCCACCGTCTGCATCCAGGTGCCGAGGTTGGAGACGAGCTGCGCGATCCACAGCGCGCGGTAGACCGGTGAGCGCAGCGGAGCGCACGTCGACGTCGCCGCCGTGCTCACCGATGCCATCCCGCCCCCTGTCTGGACCTCTGGTCACTGTAGGGGTGGGTTCCCGCTCCCGCCTCGCTCAGTCGGCATGCACGCTAGAACAGCGAGAGCTGGCGGGTGTCCTCGTCGCCGAACTTCTGCGGCACCGGGCGCTGGCGCACCTTCACCGGCCACCAGAACCACCGCCCGAGCAGCGCGGCGATCGACGGCGTCATGAACGACCGCACGATCAGCGTGTCGAACAGCAGGCCGAGCGCGATCGTCGTGCCGATCTGCCCCAGCACCAGCAGGTCACTGAAGATGAACGACGCCATCGTGAACGCGAACACCAGGCCGGCCGCCGTCACCACCGAGCCACTGCCCGCCATCGACCGGATGATGCCCGTGTTGATGCCGGCGTGGATCTCTTCCTTGAACCGCGACACCAGCAGCAGGTTGTAATCCGACCCCACCGCCAGCAGCAGGATCACCGCCAACGGCAGGATCACCCAGTACATCTGGATGCCCAGGATGTGCTGCCACACCAGCACCGACACCCCGAACGACGCCCCCAGCGACAGCGCCACCGTGCCCACGATCACGAGCGCGGCGACGATGCTCCGGGTGATGAACATCATGATCAGCAGGATCAGGGTCAGCGACGCGATGCCGGCGATGATCAGGTCGTAGTGCGCCATCTCCTGGATGTCCTGGTACGTGGACGCCGTCCCGCCGATGTAGATGCTCGACCCCGCCAACGGTGTGCCCTTGACCGCCGCCTTTGCGGCGTCGCGCATCTCGTTGATGTGCGAGATACCCTCGGGCGTCGCCGGATCGCCCTCGTGCGTCACGATCATTCGCGCCGCCTTGCCGTCCGGTGACAGGAACAGCTTCAGCCCACGGATGAACTCCGAGTTGCTGAACACCTCCGGCGGCAGATAGAACGAGTCGTCGGTCTTCGACGCGTCGTAGGCCTTCCCCAGCGCCGTCGAGTTCTCCAGCGCCTTCTGCGTCTGATCGTAGATCCCTGACGTCGTCGCGTAGTTCGTCATCGTCAGGTCGCGGTTGGTCTCCTGCACCGCGATCTGCGGCGGTATCAGCGCCAGCAGCTTCGGTTGCAGCTCATCGAGTTTGGCGATGCTCCCCGACACGCTGGCCAGCTGATCGGTCAGCTCACCGATACCGTCCAGCGCGTCGAACAGTGACCGGAACGCCCAGCAGATCGGGATGTCGTAGCAGTGCGGTTCCCAGTAGAAGTAGTTGCGGATCGGACGGAAGAAGTCGTCGAAATTGGCGATCTTGTCCCGCAGCTCCGCCGCGATCGCCACCGTGTTCTGGAACGCCTCACTCTGCTCGTGGGTGATCTCCCCGGACTGCTGCTGCAGCGCATACTGCTGCCGCAGTGTGTCGATCGACGTGTTGATCTCGCTGACCTGCTTGAGCAGATCCTGCGCCCGGGCCTGTTGATACGGCAGGTTGTTGATCTGCGCGGCGCTGTTGGCGCTGATCTGGAACGGGATCGACGTGTGGTCCAGCGGCGTGCCCAGCGGCCGCGTGATCGACTGCACCTGCGCGATGCCCTCGGTGTGGAACACGGCCTTGGCCACCCGTTCCAGCAGGATCATGTCTGTCGGATTGCGCAGGTCGTGATCGGTCTCGATCATCAGCAGTTCGGGATTGAGCCGCGCCTTCGAGAAGTGCCGCTCCGCGGCCGCATACCCGACGTTCGACGGGGCGTCGTCGGGCATGTACGGGCTGACGTCGTAGCTCACCTTGTACCCGCCAAGCGCCCCGAGTCCGACGAGCGCCAGCGCCATCGTCGCGATCAGGATCGGCCCCGGCCACCGCACGATCGCCGTGCCGATCCGTCGCCAACCACGCTTGGCGGTCTTGCGTTTCGGGTCGAGCAGGCCGAACTTACTGCCGATCACCAGCACGGCGGGCGCCAGCGTCAGCGACGCCGCGAGCGCGACGAGCACACCGATGGCCGCCGGGATACCGAGGCTCTGGAAGTAGGGCAGACGGGTGAAGTGCAGGCACGCAACGGCACCCGCGATGGTCAGCCCCGAGCCGAGGACGACGTGCGCGGTTCCGCGGTACGCGTCGAAGAAGGCGGCCTCGCGTTCCATACCCTCGTTGCGCCGCTCCTGATAGCGGCCGAGCCAGAAGATCATGTAATCCGTACCGGCGGCGATCACCAGCAACGTCAGGATGTTCGTCGAATACGTCGACAAGCCGATGAATCCGGAATCAGCCAGGAATGAGACGATTCCGCGGGCCGCCGACATCATGATGAGCACCGTGACGAGCGCGAGGATCATCGTCACCGGCGAGCGGTAGACGATCAGCAACATCACCGCGATCACGCCGACGGTCAACAGCGTGACCAGCACCGTGCTTTCGTTGCCCACCTCGAACTGGTCGGCGATCTGCGCGGCCGAGCCGGCGACATAGGCGTTGATGCCCGGCGGCGCAGGCGTATCGGCGATGATCTGCCGCAGCGCGTCAACCGATTCCAGCGACAGCGCCTCGCCCTGGTTGCCGGCGAGGAACACCTGGACGTAGGCGGCCTTGCCGTCCGGACTCTGCGAACCCGCGGCCGTCAGCGGGTCGCCCCAGAAGTTCTGGACATGCTGGACGTGGGTGGTGTCGTCCTCGAACCGCTTGACGAGCTCGTCGTAGTAGGTGTGCGCTTCGGCCCCCAGGGGTTGCTCGCCTTCGAGCACCACCATCGCCGCGCTGTCGGAGTCGAACTCGTCGAACTTCTCGCCGATCCGCTGAAAGGCTTGCAGCGACGGCGAATCGGGTGAGCTCAACGCCACGTTCTGTGCCTCGCCGACCACCTCGAGCTGCGGCACCAGCACGTTCGTCAGGGCGGCGATCGCCACCCACACCAGCACGATCGGCAGGGCCAGCCGCCGGATCCAGGTGGCGACGCGGTCGGTCTTCGCCGGGCGTTCGGCGAGGTGCTGGCTCATCCGGACTTGTCCAGGCAGAAGGTGTAGGCGTTCAACTGGGTGACCGTTCTCTCGTCCTTGACGACGTCGTCGATCGTGATCCGGCAGCCGAGGGAGTCGCTGTCACCCTGGGCGGAGACGTTGACGAAGACCGCGGGCTGGGTGGTGGTGGTGTCGTAAGTCCACGGCAGGGTCGCGCCGTCGACGCGCTGCGGCTGGGCGTCGATGTCGGTGTAGGTGATGGTCGCGACGGTGCCTGGTGGGCCGAACACCTCCATGAGGACGCGCTTGGGGTTGAACGGGACGATCTCGTTCGCTGCGCCGCTGGGGGTGGACGTGACGTCCTCGGATCCGAAGATGCCGTTCAGCCGGTACACCGCGAAGCCCGCTATGGCGATGACGACGATCGCCACCAGGATCATCCACTGCCGCAGCAGGCGGCCACCGAGTGAAACCCGCTGCATACGTGACCCTTTCGACGGGCGGCGGCACGTTGGCAGGGCTCGGCGACCGGCGACCCGCCGGCTCGAGTCATATCAACTTCGTTGACAGTACGGTACGGGACCGTACTGCTCAACCCTTTGCTCGGGTCAAGATCACCGGTTGTTGTGACGGGTGAGGCTGGGGATGAGCACGTTGTCCACGAGGTCGGTGACGGTGCGACGGGACGGGGCTCGGCCGTTCAGGAGGGTGCGGAAGATGAGGTAGCCCGGCATTACGTCCCAGAGGTCCTCGGTGACGGCGGTCGAGGCGATCTCGCCGCGGTTGACGGCCCGCGCGAGAACATGGGATATCAGCGCTTTCCGCTGGTCGAGGAACCGCTCCTGCATCGTGGTAGCGAGTTCGGAGCTGCGGGAGATCTCCACGAGCACCGCGCGAATGGTGCCCGCATGGGTGTTGACGTGGGCGCGGATCTGCTCGCCGAGCTTGAGCAGGTCTCCGCGCAGCGTGCCGGTATCCGGGTCGACGGCGACGTGCCGGGTGCCCTCGACGAAGGCGGCCAGCACGAGTTCGGCCTTCGTCGGCCATCGCTTGTAGAGCGTTGCCTTGCTCGCGCGTGCAGTGGTGGCGACCGCGTCCACGGACAGCCGGTCGTAGCCGTGCTCCTGGAGCAACTCGAGGGTGACCGCCAGCAGCTCGCACTCCCGCGGCGACCACGGGGAGTCCACGTCTTCGAGGCTTCGGGTCACGCGGCTCCAATCGGCATGTGCGGACGAGTATCCGGCATTGTGCTCCACAGCGGACAAGATCGCACCAGTGCCGTCGAAGGCGGTGCCGGCGAGCCGACGAGCGTGATCCAGAAGTTATCCACAGTCGCAGGCCGTACCGACCTGTTCACGCCGCGAGTTGTCCGACCCTCGATCGACACTTGCCTCAACGACGTCGTCGGCGTGACCGCGTCATGAGGATCGGGGAAGCGATGGGCAACAGGGCGAACTTCGTCATCGTGAAAGACGGTGATTGGCAGCTCTACTACTCCCACTGGGGAGGCTGCCGCATGCTCGACGCGCTGATCGGCGGGCCGCAACTCGCGCTGCGATATGCAGCTTCGCTGCGACGATGCAAGAAGGACGAATGGTGCGACCCGATGTGGGCCGACGGCGGCGCGGTGGTGGATCTCGACCGTTGCAGGGTCCTGTTCTTCGGCGAACCATTGATGATGGAGATGAGCGAGCGCCGTGCATTGATGAGTGTGCTCGCGACCGTGTGGCCCGGTTACGAGATCGGCTGGGCGTACGACGGCACCGAGGAGCTGGCGGATTACGTCGGGGTCCAGTTGCGACCCGTCGATTGGGACCGTCAGCCGACGTTGAAGCTGGCTCGCGGTCGAAAGCACCTGTGCCATCTGATTTCAGTGGTGGATGGAGACGGCAAGTTGCGTTTCTGGCCGTTGTGGTGGCACCTCAGCAAGGCGTGGCACGGGCCGGCGTTGCTGGACAAGCTGCCCGGCCCGGGTATCAGCCGAATAAGACTCGGCAAGATCCCTGAAGGCGGGGCTCACATCGACGTGCAACGAAAGACGTTGGGGGCCTGGCAGACCGCCGACACGATGGGTTTCTTTCGGGCACTGCCCGAGCTCTGGGCAGGGTGGCGCACCGAGGTATGGGAGGACCGCTACGAGGAGCAGGTCAGTCGATGCGGCGGCGCCTTGCGCCTACCCGAAGTGGACCCGATCGCGGGCATTGATACAGCGGAGACGTGGCTCCGAGAGCGGGTTTTCGAGAGCTTCGAGGACAGCCCGGCCGGGCATATCGCCCAACTCGCGGGCTCACTGGCCCCTCTCGCACCAGGATTCGTCGTCAGTTCCGACGCCCTCGACGACTGCGGCGTGCGACCGACCGCGAGCGAATGGGCTCGCTTCCGCGAGGCGTGCAACCAGGTGCGATGCGCCGATGCTCAGTCCGCGTAGCCCGTCGCGTCACTGGTACCATTCAATCGGTAGAAAGGTACCCATGGCACTGAACATCAAAGACGTCGCGGTGCACGACGCGGTCAAGCGGATAAGTGCGATGACCGGGGAGTCTCAGGCACAGGCCGTTGCGACGGCTGTGCGCGAGCGGCTGGCCAGGCTGGAGGAAGACCAACTCGTCGGCCGTCTTCTGGCGATCGGCCGCAAGAGCGCGAGCCGCATGAGTGTCGATGCGAAGACACTCGACCACGGTGCCTTGCTCTACGACGAGCGGGGACTGCCCTCATGATCGTGGATACGTCTGCCATCGTCGCAATCCTCACCGATGAAGAAGACGCGGCGACCTACGCTCATGCCATCGCCGCAGCTCGTGTGAGACGACTGTCGGCTGCGAGCTACCTCGAGTGCGGGATCGTGATCGATCAGTACCGAGATCCGGTGATCAGCAGAAGCCTGGACGAACTACTCGCGGAGGCGGAGTTCGTCATCGAGCCGGTGACCGAGCGCCACGCCCGGCTGGCCCGACAGGCTTATTCGGACTTCGGCAGGGGAAGCGGCCATCCTGCCGGCTTGAACTTCGGCGACTGCCTTTCGTACGCGTTGGCACTCGAAACACGTGAGCTGCTGCTATGGAAGGGCAACGATTTCGGGCACACGGGCATAGCGTCCGCGCTCGAGCAATAGACGGAGCCGAGCAGCCCTTTGTGGCGTCCCCGAGGCCAGTGACCACCCGCGGGCGTCAACATGAGTTGACGACTGCGGGCGGTGACCGTGGGCCGGTCGGCCGCACGACGAGTTGGGGGCGCGGGGAAAAACGCCGAAAAAGAGAGACCGAAAGCCGCAACCTCTGTGGTCTCTCGGGATGACCGCACATGTGCGGGATCCGCGCCATCCTCAAGCTAGCCGCGCGCCACCGCGTCCCGCAAGGTCATCGCGCATTGCGCAGCGCCACCAGCGACACCAGGCCCAGCTCGCGGTACAGCACCTCCGGCGGGAGCTGCCGGAAGCCGCGAACCCCCGGGATGCCCGTCGCGGCCTGGGCGATCTTGCGGGCGATCCGGTAGTCGACGTCCTTGAGCGAACCCCGGTCGGTGACCGCGTCGAGCAGCGCGGACAACCCGGCCACCGCGAACGGACTCGTCGTGTCCAGCATGACGTTGGTGGCCGCCACCAGGTGGCGGGCCCGCTCACGCACCGTCATCTGCGCCAGCGTCGGCGCCGCAGCGTCGATCCGCGCGGCGATGCGGGCGACGAAGCGGCGCAACCGATGCGGGCCCAGCGTGACCGTGCCGGCCGACGTCACCGACATGCCGAGGCAGTCGATCCGGTCCCGGCCGCCGTACGCCGGATCGACCGGACACGGGCGGCCGTTCCCGCTCAGGGCGGTGCGAATCTCCTTGCTCAGCTTCCGCTTCACCCCCAGCTCCGCGACCAGCGTGTCGATGCGGGCGTCCGCCTCCTGGATCACCGCCAGGTCGGGATGGGCGATCATGAAGTCGTCGTTGTAGCGGGCGTAGAACACGCCGTCGAGGTCGCTGAGCGCCCGGTCCATCGGCACCACGGCCAGATTCCCCAGCAGAGGAACAAGGGGAGTGCCCATCGCGACGCCGTTGAGGCGGGTGAACTCGGCGCCGTCCTCGTCGCGCACCACGGGCCGCACCAGCGTGGTGATCAGATCCCAGGCGGCACCGCCGATCTCACCGCCAGCGCTGCCGAGCGACGCCACCTCCCGCAACGTGTGCCACAGCGCGGCGTCCGGACCGACCGGCAGGTTGTCACCGTACTTCTCGAAGTCGGACTGCAGCACGTACAGCGGCCCGCCCCTCGGCCCGACCCGCTCGCGGTGGGCACGGATGAACGCGGCGAACGCCCGCATCGCCCCGACGTTCGTCAGGCCCGGCAGGTAGGACCAGACACCCGGCAGCCCGTAGCAGCGGGCGTTGTTCGACAACACCTTGAACAGCGCCGAGCCGACGACGTGGTCGACGAAGCCGGCCAGGTGGGCGGTGCGGCGCTTGCCGCCGGTCTCGAGGAACCACAGGTCGACCGGCTGGGGCCGGTAGGTGCCGTCGGCGATGCTGGCGGCGATGGCCCGGGACAGCTTCTTGCGGTCCGTCGCCGCGTCGAAATAGCTGACGCCAGAGGACACCTCGTTGAAGCCGAGGCCCTGTTCGTTGCGCTTGACGTAGATGCGCAGAATCGTGGACTCGTACGTCGCGGGGTCGACCAGGCAACGGTCGATGTCAACGGGTTCAAGCGCCATGGCCGGCGCCGTCCCACTGGCCGAGCCGCCACGCCCGCAGTGTCCGCAGCCAGCGCTGGAACGGCGCGGGCTCGGGGTCCGGGGGCAGCAGGAAGATCATCCGCACCTTGTTCTCGTGGAAGATCGGCGACAGCCAGCGGCCCGCCACCGACACCACCAGCGCGTCGTCGTCGAGGCTCTTCATGGCCGACGGCAGGATCGCCGGGACCAGGTCCTCGTCGAACGTCCGCATGATCCTGGCGCCCGCGCGGGTGTCCAGATCGGCGACCGTCCCGTCGGGGAAGATGTCGAGGAACTCCGGCCCGAGGTGGTCCGGGCTCTGCGGTGCTCTCGGCACTCCCGCAATGGGTTTGATCCACTGGGCGGTGACGATGCGGTCGAGCGCGTCACGGCCGTCAGCCGCCGGGTCCTGCCAGTACTGCCCTCGGTTCGCGGCGCCGCCGGTGACGGTCTGCACCTCGAGGTGGGGTTGGCGGCCCGGGTCGATCGCCGACTCGCGCTGGTAGAAGACGAGAGACGTCGCGGCGTAGAACGCGAGACACCCACTGCCCGTCAACGTGTTTCGCATCGTATCGACGGCGGCTGATCGCTGCCGCTGCGGAATCCACTCCGGAACGGTGATGGTTCCGGCACGCACCGGCCCCGACTCGGCGGCCAGTGCGCGGATCCAGTCGCCGAGCGGCAGCTGAGTGGCCGGCGGCGGGGTGCGGTCCTCGAGGTGCTGCACGTTGATGTGCACGATCAGCAGGACGATCATCGCCGCGGTCAACTCGAGGAGGTCGGACGCGGGATTCACGTCGATCCACACGAGCACGAACAGCAGACCGGAGAACACGATGGTCAGGTTGAGCGCGTGGAACCGGCCCTCGGCGAACAGCCGGATCTGATAGGTGCCGATGAAGCTGCGCACGATGAACAGCGGCAGCAGCGCCAGCAGGAATCCGAACGGGATGCCGGGCAGCACGAACAGCCCCAACAGCACGGCCAGCCCCCAGAAGTACAGCGTGACCACCGGCGTGATGAGCAGGAGCCGGTGGAAGAAGAACAACCGGTACTCCCGCAGCGCCGGAATGCGCCGCAGCCGAACAAAATCGAAGTAGAACACGGCCGTGGCCTCGTAGGCGCCGCGCAACAGCGGGAGCACCAGGTAGAAGAACTGAAAGGCGTCGATGTCGCGCCACGCCTCGAACCCGGCGGTCAGATCGAACGAGCGCGTACTGGTGCCGTAGATCCCGGCGATCGCGAGCACGGCGATGGCGTCCAGCCGCAGGCCGAGCCCCGCCAGCGTGGTGTCCAGACCCTGCCGGAACGGGATCGAGGGCAGGCGCGCACGCAACGGCCGAGCCGCCCGGTGACTCGGCATGACGCCGTTGAGCCGGTACAGCCGCAACGTGTAGTGGACGGTGATCCAGATGGAGAGCGCATTGGAGGCGATGATCGCGACCACCACCGCGGCTGTCGGATAGAACAACGCCCCGGCGCCGATCACCACGATCTGCACGACCGTCGGGGCGAACAGCGACCACAGCGGCCGCCATATCCGCCGGGTGGCGAACATGCCGGAGTGCAGTACCCGCACCGGTATTCGCAGCGCGAGCTCGATGACGACCAGGAACGCGTAGAGCATTCCCATCGGGTCGCCGTCCGAGGGCAGCAGCGACAGCACCACCACCGCGCCGCCGACGGCCACGGTGGTCGCCGCGATCACCGACAGCACCAACCAGCTGCCGATCTCGCGTTCGACGGCGTCGCGGTCGCGGGTCAGGGAGAACGCGCGCAGACGTTCGCGCATCACCTCCAGCAGCCCCCACCAGGCGCCGCTGACGATGAGGCTGCCGACGCGCAGGATCATCACCGTGAACGCCGCCAGCCCACCGAGTGCGGTGAGGATGATCAGGAACTCGGCGACGTGGACGACGAACGCGATGCCGTCCACCACCAGCGCATAGCGCAGGCGGTAGCGGAAGTACTCGAACATCCTGCCGGTCAGCAGGCAGGCGTACAGCGAGACCGTGCGTTGCCTGCGGCGGCCGGTGCGTTGAAACCACCGGTCGATGTCGTTCACCCGTTGTTCCTCCACGACGGCGACACGTCCGCACACCTTTCGTCGACGATCGCGCAACGACGAGGCGTTGCCGTGGGAGGCTGGTGCCTCGGGTGACCTGCTTTTCCCTGCCTAGAAGGGTGCGCCATGCGGCGGAGTGACGCAGCCGTATTGTCGATTTCCGCGGCGCTGGCCGCGGTCGTCGTCGCTGCCGTCACCTACAGCGTGACCGTGCTCGACCGGACGCCGAACCCGTCGGCGCTGGTGTCCGATGACAGCGCCGCGAGTTGGCTGGTGCTCACCTGGGCGCCCAGCTTCTGCACCGTCGAACCGCAGAACGATGCGTGCGAATCCGGCGAGGTCGACACGGTGGGCCGGACGCTGGTGCTGCACGGCCTGTGGCCGCAGCCGCGCGACCGTCAGTACTGCGGATTGCCAGAGCAGTTGCGGGACAGAGAGTCCGAGCTGCCTCCCGTGCAGTTGTCGGAACAGACCCGGGACCGGCTGCGGTCGACGACGGTGGACACGGCGTCGCTGGTGCACCATGAGTGGTACACCCACGGCACGTGTGCGGGGGTCTCGCCGGACTCCTACTTCGGTGATGCGACGACGCTCACCGACGAGGCGCGCGAGGTCCTCGACCCGGTGCTGCGCGACGCGCCGGGCGGGCGGCTGACGCTGGCCGCCGTCCGTGCGCGTGTCGATGACACCTTCGGCGCGGGGACCGGTGAGCGGGTCGGGCTGGGCTGCCGGAACGCGGCCGGCGCGGGAGCCGTCGTCGTCGAGGTGCGGCTGTCCCTGCCGCCGGTGGTCGCGCTGCGGGACTCCGACGGAGCCGTGTCCTTGACGGAGTCGCTGCGCAAGGGTCCGCCGATGCCGGCGCAGTGCAGGCACGGCAGCGTGCCGTAGACGGCGTCGCGAGGAGTGTCAGACGACCCCGTACCACAGCTCGTACAGCGCCCCGTGAACCTGACCGACCTTCTGCTTGAGTTCCACGCCGGGCGGGTCGGTGTCGTTGATGACCACCGAACCGAGCGCCTGAGTGGACTGGTTGGGCTCGTCGGTTTCGTGGAATGTCACCTGGACGTGCGAGCGGCCCGGCTTGAACGATATGAGTTGGCCGTTGAAATCGAGGACATCGTCCTTCCGCATCTTGACCTTGTCGAGGACGACTCCGTCTGCGCCGATGGTGATCTCGTCGGCGCCGTCCGGATCACGGGTCTCGAGTACCTGCAACCACAGCAGCTTGGCGGACTTGGCGGCCATGATGGTCCTTCCGAATCAATGGCGCTGGACTGCGCCGATCTCATCGTCGGCCGGCCGCCTGGTCGGCGAACGAGTAGTCGGGTACGTCAGTGACGACGAGAACCGCTCAGCGACCGGCGGACTCGTCGGTGACCTCCGGCGTGGGTGCCGGCGCCGGCCGTCGGCGGGTCAGTGCGACACCGGCCAACGCCAGCGCGCCACCGACGAGTGCCAGCGCGGTGGGGATCTCCCGGAGGAACACCCATGAGACGGCGATGGCCACCGCAGGGACCGCCAGCGTCGTCGCGGCCATCGCCCCGGCGTTCGTGCGGCTCAGTGCGAAGGCCCACGTCGTGAATGCCACCGCGGTCGGCCCGATGCCGAGGTACACCGCACCCGCGACAGCGCCGGCGGAGGCCGTCCGCATCTCGTCGATCGCCTGCGGTGCGAAGGGGAGTGTCGCCACCATGCCCACGACACAGGCGAGCCAGGTCGCGGTCATCGCGTCGACCGTGCGCAGCGTGACCTTCTGCAGCAGCACACCCGCCGCGTACAGCACCGCGGCCAGTAGGCCGAGAACCACGCCCAGCCAGTCGTTCTCGGCGCCTCCCGAACTCGACACCGCGATCAGCGCGACACCGAGGAACGCGATGACGATGCCCGCGATCAGTTGCCGCGGGAACCCCTCGCCGAGTAACAGTCCCGCGAGGACCGCGACGATGACGGGGGCGAAGTTGACCAGCAGGGCGGCGGTTCCGGCGTCGAGATGCTGTTCCGCCCAATTCAATACCACTATGTACCCGGCGAACCACAGCAGCCCGTAGCCGGCGATCAGCGCCAGGGCGCGGCCGCGGGGAATCGACACCCGGCGGTACGCGAGCGCGATGCCGACCAGCAGGACGGCGCCGACGACGAGGCGCACGAACGCGAGGGGCCCCGGCGACAACTCCGTGCCGACCGCCCGGATGACGACGAAGGCAGATCCCCACAGCAGGACGGTGACGACGGCGGCAGCGATCGCGAGCCGGTCGGCGGTGTCGGAGCGCACGGCCAACTCCACCACGGGCGGTGACGACGCGACAAACGGTTTTATGCGCACTGGTATGCGCGACGCGCGCCGTGCCACCATCGGGGTATGGCCGACGACGACATGCAGTCCGAGCGCGAGTTCAACCGACAGAACATCGAGGAGTTCCGCAACAACGGTGGCAAGGTGGGCGGCCAGTTCGGGGGCTTTCCGCTGATCATCATGACCTCGACCGGCGCCAAGTCCGGCACCGAGCGGGAGAGCCTGATCGCCTACTTCGACATCGACGACAAGCTGTACGTCGTCGGCTCCGCCGCCGGCCGCGACGCCAGCCCGGGTTGGGTGTTCAACCTGCGCGCGAACCCCGCCGTCACCGTCGAGATCGGCGACAAACCGCGCAAGCCCTACACCGCCCACGAGCTGGCGCGGGACGAGCGCGACCGTGTGTGGGAGATCGTCAAGGAGCGCGCGCCCGGTTTCGCCGAGTACGAGAAGCGCACCGACCGCGTCATCCCGATCTTCGAACTCGCTCCCGTCGCCTAGGGGGCGGCCAGCATTGACTTTGCTTCCAGGGCGCCCGCCACTCGCACTTCGGCGCCCTCAGCGCAAAGTCAACGCACGGGGCCGCTAACTGACGCCGATGAACGGGCTGATCGCGTCGCGTGCGAACTGGAAGACGTTGGTCTGCGGGCTGCCGTCCGGGTAGCTCACCGTGGCGAGCACGTTGCCCCCGGCGTCGATGAAGTTCGTGTCCGCACGATCCTGATGCGTCGACGACGTCACCAGGATGATCCCCGTCGCTCCGGCGTTCTTGGCCAGCGGCACGGAGTACCGGGCGTTCTGGACCGTGCTGTTCGCCCGGTCCTCGACGATGATCCGGTTCGGCGGCAGTCCGAGCATCGTCAGCATCTGCCGCATCTGCGCGGCTTCGGTCACGCCGTTGCGCGGATTGCCACCGGTGACGATCACCGGCGACTGCGGAAAGAACTGCGCCACCGTCAAACCCGTCAACACCCGGCGCCGCAGGATCGTGCGCATCGACCCGTCCGGGTTCAGCCCGTATCCGAGGATGACGATCGCCGGCTTCCTGAAGTCCTTCGTCGCCGCCGCGGGCTGGGCCTGCGCGACGGGCGCCGACACGTCACCCATCACCGCGGCGGCAGCCAGTGCGACCGCACCCAGGGCGGCCTTCCACCCGTTCCGCACTCCGACCTCCCCGACACGCCGACCCGATGATCTTGACAGTTACTGATGTTGTGATCGTGCCTCGAGGGGCTGCTGTTACACAGGAATGAGACCGGCGCCACAATCGTTGGCACCGGCATGGCGAAGATGACGAGTGACGAGCGCGAGACCTACCTGTCCGAACTGCACGTGGGTGTGATCGGGGTCGAGCGGCCCGACCGCGCTCCACTGGTCGTTCCCATCTGGTACTGGTACGAGCCGGGCGGCGACGTCGTGCTCTGGACCGAGGCGGAGTCCGTCAAGCTCAAGCTCATTCGCGACGCAGGTCGTTTCGCGATCACCGCGCAGGACGAGCAGCCGCCGTACCGTTACGTCACCGCAGAGGGCGACGTCGCCGCCATCGAGTCCGCCACCGACGAGGCCGTGCGCAAGATCGCCATCCGCTACCTCGGCGAAGAAGAGGGCAACCAGTTCACCGACCAGAATCTCAGCGACACATCGGTGCTCATCCGGATGCGGCCGACGCGCTGGCTCAGCACCGACTACACCAAGGAAGGGTGACCGTCAGCCCTGCCTGATGACATTCGAGTCGGTCACGAAGCCGATTTCCGGGGACCCCGACTTGTAGATGATCGTGTTGTCGAAGCCCGAGGCGCTGATCTGAGCCGACGAGTCGACCGTGATCTCGTTGTTGACGCCCGACGCGATCACTGCGGCGCATTCGCCCGTGATCGTCACGACGTTCGCCACGCCGCTGACGTTCACGGTGCCGTCGTCGCAGTTGACCGTCGTGACGGTCTGGACTCCGGACACGTTCACCGACTCGCCCGGGCCCGCCTCGAGCGTCTCGCTGGTTCCCGGCATCCCCGGTAGACCGGTCGGCAGGCCGGGGATCCCGCTCGGCAGCACCGGCATCGACGGGATCTGCGGAATTTGCGGCTCGTCGAGGAGACCGCCGCCGCCGGCCACCGTCGGGTTGCCGGACGAGGGCCCGTCGGCGGGGCGCATCGCGAAGTAGATGAGTGCGCCGGCACCAGCGATCACCAGCATGACCACGACCGCCGCGAAGACGGCCCACCCCGCCTTCGAACTCGAATGCGGCACCGTCGGCGCCATCGAATACGGGGCCGGGTAGCCGGGCGGGGGAGGCGGGGGCGGGTAGTACTGCTGCTGGTTGGTGTACGGCTGGGTCGTGTACGGGTCGGTCGGGTAGGGCGTCGAGTAGGACTGTGTGCCCAGTTCGGAGTTGTGCGCGCGGTCGGCCAACGGACGCTCGAGGTCGCGAATCCGGGCTTCCGGGTCGTCGTTCGGGTCCATAACCGCAGATGTTCCCACATCTAGATCAACGGCGGGGCTGAAGCGCTTGGCGGACTGTTCATTCCGGCGGCAACATCGTTAGATGATCTAGTTGTGATCCTGATCACGAACACGTTTAATTGTGTTCGCCACCACAACGGAAAGGCCGCTGATGGACGCCCTGAACCACGGGTCACTCTCCTCGCACTCAGTTGCTGCGCACGACCGTGCCCCGCTGGATCCGCGCTGGGTGTTCGGCTTCGTTCTGGCGATCATCGGTGTCGTCGCCGCGATCTCCGGCGTCGTGGTCGCCGTCATGATGGGCCAGACCACCGTCGCGATCATCATCGGCATCGTCGCCGGCGCGTTCTTCGCCCGCATCGCTGTTTAGGCACGCTCGCCTGCGCGGCGGGCAACTCTGCGTAGCATCGGCGCGGTGGACACCGCGCACCTGCACATCGACAAGCAGACACCCGAGGCCTATAAGGCGCTGATCGGTGTCGCGACCAGCGTCACCTCCGCGGCCAAGGACGCAGGCATGTCGCGCGGCCTCATCGAGCTCATCAACGTGCGGGTGTCGCAGATCAACGGCTGCCCGTCCTGCCTCGAGGTGCACGTCCGCCGTGCGAGCGGCGCCGGCGTGAGCGTCAAACAGCTTGCGACACTGTCGGTCTGGCGTGACACCGAGCTGTTCGACGACCGCGAGCGGGCAGCGCTCCGCCTCGCCGAGATCACCACCACACTGCCCGACCACGACACCGCCGAGCGCGAATACGCCCGCGCGCGCGAGGTTCTCGACGACGACGAACTCTCCGCCGTCATCTGGGTCGCCACCTCCATGAACGCGTTCAACCGGGTGTCGATCCTCAGCCGTCACCCCGTCAAGCCCGACTAGGGCGCGCCGGCCGCCCGGGAGGAATACCGAACCGCGCCTGTCGTTGCAGATACCAGCGACGACACGGCAGTCGTCGGCTGCGCGACCCGCAGACGCGAAAGGACGGTTCCGGTGACCCCGCTGACGGCAATGGAGCTAGGCGTGTGGACGGACTTCCGGCCGGAACCCGGCGACCGGGAAGGCCGGCGACGATACGGCGAGGCGCTTGCCGAAGCTCGGCTCGCCGATCAGTTGGGCTTCAGTTCGTTCGCCACCACCGAACAGCACGGCGTCGACGACGGCTATCTGCCCGCACAGCTGCCGGTGCTCGCCGCACTCGGCGTGGCGACCGAGCGGATCCGGTTGCTGACGAATGCGCTGCTGCTCCCGCTGCATCCGTGGCGCCAGGTCGTCGAGCAGTCGATCGTCGCCGATCTGCTCAGCGGTGGACGCCTGTCGCTCGGGGTGGCCGCCGGTGGCTACTCGCGCGAATTCGACCTGTTCGGCGTCGACTTCGGCAGCCGTGGCGACATGATGGAGCGCGGGCTGCGATTCCTGCGTCAGGGGTTCGCCGACGGGACGCTGCCAGACGGGCCGGGCGGGGCCGACGTGCCCGTATTGCCGCGGCCGGTGCAGGAGCGGATTCCGGTGTACCTGGGCGGCGGCGCGCGGCGGGTCTTCGACCGGGCCGCACGGTTGGCCGACGGCGTCATCCCGGTGGACTTCTTCGACCCCGATCACGCATTCGCCGAGCTGTGGTCGGATCGGTTGGCACCGGCGATGCAGCAGCACGGCCGCACCCTCGACGACTTCCGATTCAACGATCAATGTGCCGCTCTGGGCGTCCGAGGACCCTGAGCGCGACTGGGAGACGTTCTACCGCAGCGCGATCGAGTATCAGTACCGCCAGTACGAGAACTGGGCGGGCGACCCGTCGAAGGTCGGTGTCAAAGCGGACTCGGACACGCCGTGGCGCCGGGAGTCGATGCTCGTCGACACCCCCGAGAACATTGCGCGCCGCCTCCGCGAGATACGCGCCTCGGCTCCCTTCCATGAGGTGGTGTTCTGGTACCGGATACCGCACATCGGACACGACCGCGCCATGCGACACCTGGAGTTGGTGGCGCAGGAGGTGCTGCCCCGTATTCGCGAGGCGGAACTCAGCCCGGCGCCCCCACCACGAAGCTGATCGTCGTCGCCGTGCTGCCGCCGAAGTTCAGCGTGCCGAACGTCCGGGCGCCCTCGACCTGATACTCGCCCGCCGTCCCGCTCACCTGCCTGGCGGCGTCCACCAGCATCCGCACTCCGGTCGCGCCGACGGGATGGCCGCCACCGATCAGCCCGCCGCCCGGATTGATCGGCAGCCGCCCGCCGAGTGCGATGTCGCCGTTCTCGATCGCCTTCCACGACTCGCCCGGGCCCGTCAGCCCGATGTGATCGATCGCCATGTACTCACTCGGCGTGAAGCAGTCGTGCACCTCGAAGCCGTCGACGTCGTCGAGACTCACCTGCGCCCGGCCGAACGCATCCTGCACCGTCGCGTGCACGTGCGGCATCACATACGGCGACTCCGGATCCCGCCCCAGCTTCTGCGCCAGGCCCAACCCGACCGTGCGGTGACCCCACCCCCTGATCCGCGCCAGCGGCCGTACCGCCGGGTTCGCCCGCAGATAGCTGTCCGTCACCAGCACCACACCCGCGCCGCCGTCGGTCAACTGCGTGCAGTCGGATCGCCGCAGGCGCCCCTCCACCCGGGGATTCGCCTCGTCGTCGTCACCGTCCACCGTCAGGTCCGGCAGCGACCACGCCCGAGTCTGTGCAATCGGATTGCGCTTGGCGGCAGCGAAGTTCGTCGAAGCGATCGCATGCAGGTGTGCGTGGTCGAGCCCCCACCGCCGGTCGTACTCGTCGGCCACCCTCGAGAACACATACGCCCACATGTTGTCCGCGTCGACGCTCTCGTGCCCCGTCCACGCCGCCGCCCCCAGGTACTGCGCGCCGACCCGGCCGGGCACCGTCTTCTCCAGCTCCAGGCCGACGACGAGCGCCACCTCGTGGAAGCCCGCCCGCAACTCCGCGACCGCGCCGAGCACCGCCGCGCTGCCCGACGCGCACGCCGCCTCGTGCCGCGACGCGGGCACACCCCACAGCTCCTCGTTCACCGTCGCCGGCATCGCCCCGAGATGCCCCTGCGCGCTGAACATCTCGCCGAAGGCGTTGCCGACGTGCACCGTCCCGACGTCGCGACCGCTCAGGCCCGACGATGCCAGCGTCCCGTCGACCACCTCCCGCGCGAGGTCGGCGTAGTCACGGCCCTCGCGCGTCAGGTTGCGGGCGAAATCGCTCTGGTACGCCCCGACGATCCAGATGTCCTCAGCCATGCCCCTATGGTTCAGTTGACAGAGTGACTCTGTCAACCATAGTTTGAGTCTCATGCGGGTCGAACTGCTCAACACCTACGCGTCGACGCTGCCCGCGGACGACGCCCACCGCTACCGCACCGGGCCGTGGCGCCCTCAGCTCAACGAGTGGCGCGCCGACGACCTCGACGTCGTGCAGGGCGAGATCCCCCCCGACCTCGACGGTGTCTACCTGCGCAACACCGAGAACCCGCTGCACCCGCCGATCGAGAACTATCACCCCTTCGACGGCGACGGCATGATCCACCTTGTCGAGTTCCACAACGGAACCGCCAACTACCGCAACAGGTTCGTCCGCACCGACGGCTTCCTCGCCGAACAGGACGCCGGCGAATCGCTGTGGGCCGGTTTCCTCGAGATGCCGGGATCGGCCAGGCGGGACGACGGCTGGGGCGCCCGCACCCGGATGAAGGACGCCTCGAGTACCGACATCGTGGTGCACCGCGGCATGGCGCTGTCGAGCTTCTACATGTGCGGCGACCTCTACCGGGTCGACCCGTTCACCGCCGACACCGCGGGCAAGGAGGACTGGGTCCCCGAGTGGGGCGTCTCGGCGCACCCGAAGGTCGACCCCGTCACGGGCGAACTGCTGTTCTTCAGCTACAGCAAGGAGGAGCCGTACCTGCGCTACGGCGCCGTCGACAAGGACGGCAACCTGCTGCACACCACCGACGTCCCGCTGCCCGGCCCGCGCATGCCGCACGACATGGCCTACACCGAGAACTACGTGATCCTCAACGACTTCCCGCTGTTCTGGTCGCCCGAACTGCTCAAGCACGACGTGCACGCCCCGGCATGGCACCCCGACCTGCCGTCGCGGTTCGCCGTCGTCCCGCGCCGCGGCGACCAGTCGAAGGTGATGTGGTTCGAGACCGACCCCACCTACGTGCTGCACTTCACCAACGCCTACGAGGACGGCGACGAGATCGTCCTCGACGGCTTCTTCCAGGGCAACCCGTCGCCGTCCACCAAGGGCGCGAAGTCCCTGGAGGACGCCGCCTACCGCTACCTCGCGCTCGACGCCTTCGAGTCCCGGCTGCACCGGTGGCGGTTCAACCTGACGACCGGCACGGCCACCGAGGAGCGCCTCGGTGACCACCTCACCGAATTCGGGATGATCAACGGCGACTACCAGACCCGCGACTACCGCTACGTCTACGCCGCGACCGGCAAGCCCGGCTGGTTCCTCTTCGACGGCCTGGTCAAACACGACCTGCGGGCCGGCACCGAGGAGCGGATCACGTTCGGCGACGGCGTGTTCGGCAGCGAGACCGCGATGGCGCCGCGGATCGGCTCCACCGGCGAGGACGACGGCTACCTGGTCACCCTCACGATGGACATGAACGACGACGCCTCCTACTGCGTGGTCTACGACGCTGCCCGCGTCGGCGACGGCCCGGTCTGCACGCTGCGGCTGCCCGAACGCGTCTGCAGCGGCACGCACTCCACCTGGGTCGCCGGCGCCGAGTTGCGGCAGTGGCACACCATGCGATGAGCTCGCCCTTCGATCTGCAGGCCGGCGACACCAACGCCATCGGGCGGGCTCTCGCTCTACTCGGTGACGAGTGGACGCTGCTGCTGGTGCGCGAATCACTGCTAGGGGCAACTCGATTCAGCGATTTCGCGGTAATGCCGATCTCGAACGCCGTGCTCACCGGCCGGCTGCAGGCCATGGTCCGCGACGGGCTGCTGCAGCGCGAGATCTACCAGCAGCAGCCGCTGCGCGCGGGTTACGTCGCCACGCCGGAGGGCCGCGCGCTGTGGCCGATGCTCGTCGCCATCTGGCAATGGGAACGCACGTGGTCCGACCACCGCATTGACGCGCTGCCCGACATGCACCACCGCCACTGTGGCCACGACTTCTCGCCCGTCCTGCACTGTGCGCACTGCGGTGAGACCGTCGAGTCGCAGGACATCGCCGGGCGATGGGGGCCGAGCGGCGGCTGGCAGCGCTCGGTGCCGCGGGCCGCCACCCGGCGGCGCACAGGCAGCGACCCCGCCGGCCTGTTCCCAGACACGATGGCGATCGTCGGCAACCGGTGGTCCTCGGCGGTGATCGGCGCCGCGTTCCTGGGCACCCGGCGGTTCAGCGACTTCCAGAACCGACTCGCGGCGCCCGGCGCGCTGATCGCCGACCGGCTGCGGGTGTTCTGCGACATCGGCGTGCTGCAGGCCGCCGCCCACCCGAAGCGCGCCGACTGGTCGGAGTACCACCTGACGCCGAAGGGGCGGGCGTTCTTCCCCGTCGTCGCGACGGCGATCCACTGGGCGCAGGCCCACTACTCCTCACCCGAGGGGCCGGCGCTGCTGATGACCCACGACGGCCACGACTTCACGCCGCAGCTCGCGTGCGACCAGTGCTCGGCGGCGCTGACGGGCGACGGCATCGAGGTGCATCCGGTCGACGGTGACGGGGCAGTGGCACGCGCGTAACGCTGTGGCGTTCTGCGGGCCGGATTTTCGCCGTGGCGTTACGAGCCCGGGATGAATCCGCGACCGGCCATCCGTTCTGGCGGTCGAGAAGGACGCCACAGCGGAAGGAACGCCATCATGAAGATCGTCGTCATCGGAGGGACCGGCCTCATCGGCCGCAAGGTCGTGCAGGACCTGACCGAACACGGCCACGACGCCATCTCCGCCTCGCCGAGCAGCGGCGTGAACACCGTGACCGGGGAGGGCCTCGCCGACGTCTTCACCGGCGCCGACGTCGTCGTCGACGTCTCCAACTCACCGACCCTCGACGACGCGGCAATGGACTTTTTCACCGCCGCGACCACCAACGGCCTCTCCGCCGAGGCTGCGGCGGGCGTCAAGCACCACGTGGTGCTTTCGGTGGTGGGCACCGACCGGCTGGCCCCGCAGAGCGGCTACTTCAAGGCCAAGCTCGCGCAGGAGAAGCTGATCGCCTCCGGCGCAACGCCTTACACGATCGTGCATGCCACCCAGTTCTTCGAGTTTGTCGGCACCATCGCCGACTCGGCGACCGAGGGCGACACGGTCCGGCTGCCGAACGCGAAGTGGCAGCCGATGGCGTCGGCCGATGTCGCCGAGGCCGTCGCGATCGCCGCCGTGGGTGAGCCGCAGAACCGCATCGTCGAGATCGGCGGACCGGAGCGATTCGGCCTCGACGAGCTCGTCCGCTCCGCGCTGGCCGCCAAGGGTGACCCGCGCACGGTCGTCACCGACCCGGCGGCGCGCTACTGGGGTGTGGACATCGACGACGACACCCTGGTGCCGGGCGAGGGCGCGACCCTGTTCGACACCCGCTTCGCCGACTGGGTCCGCGAGACGGTCGCCTCCCGGTAGGCGTCAGTCGGCGACGTCGAACGCCGCGATCACCTTGGTCGGGGTGATCCGGACGACGAGCTCACCGGGGACGCCGTTGCGGGCTCCGTACTGCGGACCGAGTTCCTCGCCCATGTAGCGCGTCGCGATCCGCGTCGCGATGTCGAGGATGTCGGGATCGTCGTCGGTGAGCGCCGCGGTGCCCTGGACCTGGACGAAGGAGAAGGGCGGCCGCTCGTCGTCGACGAGCAGCACCACCCGCGGATCTCGTTGCAGCGCGCGGCCCTTCGCGGTGTTCTTCCCGGTGTTGAGCACCAGCTGCCCGCCTTCGACGACGAACCAGACGGGTGCGATGAGGGGCCTGCCGTCGGCCGCGACATAGCCGAGCTTGCCGGTGCGGGTGCCCTCGGACAGGAACGCGATGACCTCGTCGCTCAACGAATCGGATGCCATCTGGCCATGATGCCCGACATCGGCAGGCGACGTCAGCCCCGCTCCGGGGGCTGACGCCGCCTCGCGCTCCCCGTTATCGTTATCCGCGAAACGAAACCTACGATGGCGCGGATGGCGAACACAGACCGGGGTCGAGAACTTCGCGGGCGCGGCGGCGAATGCCAGGAGCTTCGTCGCCTGGTGTCGAGCGCGCGGTCGGGCAGCGGCGAAGTGCTGGTGCTGCGTGGCGAGGCGGGCGCAGGCAAGACCGCGCTGCTGGACTACGTGACTGCGCAGGCCCGCGGCTTCAGCGTGACGCGTGTCGCGGGCGTCGAGTCCGACATGGAACTCGCGTTCGCCGGAGTCCAGCAACTCTGCGCCCCGTTGTCGCCGCACGTCGACGGGCTGCCCGAACCCCAGCGGGACGCACTGGCGGTGGCGTTCGGCCGCGGCGTCGGGCCGGTGCCCGACCGCTACCTCGTGGGCCTCGCGGTGCTCAGCCTGCTGGCGGCGGCCGCCGAACACCAACCGCTGCTGTGCGTCGTCGACGACGCGCAATGGCTCGACCAGGTGTCGACACAGGTGCTCGGATTCGTCGCGCGCCGGCTGCTCGCCGAACCGGTGGCGCTGGTGTTCGCGGCGCGTGAGCACGGCGCCGAGGTGCTGCACGGACTGCCTGAACTCGAGGTCGGCGGCCTCTCCGACAGCGACGCCCGGGATCTGCTCGACAGCGTGGTCATCGGACGCATCGACGAGCGGGTGCGTGACCGCATCATCGCAGAGACCCGCGGCATCCCGCTGGCCGTGCTCGAGGTGCCGCGCAACGTCGCCGCGGCCGAACTCGTCGGCGGCTTCGGCACATCGACCACGCGGCCGTCCGCGGGACACGTCGAGGAGAGCTTCGTCCGCCGCATCATGTCGCTTCCCCGCGACACCCGGCTGCTGGTGCTCGCTGCGGCCGCGGAACCCGTCGGCGACGCCGGGCTGCTGCTGCGCGCCGCCGCCGCCCTGGACATCTCGGTTGACGCGCTGGCGCCTGCCGAGGCGGCCGGCATTCTGGAGTTCGGACCAACCATCCGGTTCCACCACCCGCTGGTGCGGTCCGCCGCGTACCGAGCGGCGGACCTCTCCGACCGCAGGGCGGTACACCGCGCGCTCGCCGACGTCACAGACCCACGGGTCGATCCGGACCGGCGGGCATGGCACGCCGCCAACGCCGCAACGGGCCCCGACGACGACATCGCCGCCGAACTCGAGGCCTCCGCCGGCCGTGCGCATAGC